>NZ_JALHAT010000002.1:0-205455 GCF_022818885.1 Novosphingobium mangrovi
ATCGTGATGCCATAACGCGTCAGGTAGCTGACGGGCGTGCGCACGACGTTGTCGCTGAGGTCGAAAATGTAGTTGTCGGCAAGTGCCATGGGAAATTCCTTTTCTGGTCGGGACGGGCGCGCACCGGCCTGTGCGGTCCTCGTGCGCGCCCTGCCGTTCAGCCCCGGTGCGACCCGAGGGGCTGTCGAGAGACGGGGTCTTGCCGGATCAGTCCTTCTTGACCGGACCTGACAGGTATTCCTCGTCGGAGACCGCTTCCATCCAGTTCACCGGGCTGCCGTCGATGGCTTCGGTGATGGCGATGTGCTGCATGTAGGTGGTGTCGGTCGCGCCGTGCCAGTGGCGCTTGCCGCAGTTGCACCACACGGTGTCGCCCGCGCGGATCTCGGTCTTTTCACCGCCTTCGCACTTGTGCCAGCCCACGCCCTGCGTGACGTAGAGGGTCTGTCCGGCCGGGTGGGTGTGCCAGTTGGTGCGCGCGCCCGGCTCGAAGTTGACGATGGCGAAACCGGCACGGGCGGGTTCGGGCGGATTGAAGATGCGGTCGATGCGCACGGTGCCGGTGAAGGTCTGCTCGGGGCCCTTGATGGCTTCGGCGGTGCCGTTGCGAAGGACGACGGCGTCCTGCTTGGTGAGGTCGTTCGTGTCGCTCATGATATGTGCTCCTGCATTCGATAGCAGGCGAAACGCCCGCCATCCCGGAATGGCTCCCATGTGCGCCCTGCCCCGCCGCTCGACAATGGCCTCGTGCCTACACACAGTGTTGAGTTGAACTCATGGACCCGAGCCGGACCTGCTGCGTTAGAGGGGCATCGTGCAAGGTCCGGCGCGCCCGTTTTGCGGGTGGAGGCCCGGCCACCGCGCACCCTCGACGCACCACATTTCAGGAGACTGCCCCATGTCGAAATTCGCCCTCGCCGCCGCCCTTGCCGGAGCGGGCCTTGCCTGCAGCGCCTCTGCGCTCAGCGCGCAGGACAAGGGCCAGGAGGCCGATCAGGTCGTGGTCGACCAGAACGAGACCGAGGCCCAGGAAGGCCCTGCCGACTATTTCACCGGCACCGCCTACATCCGCCGCCTGACTTCGGCCACTGCGCCCGGCCAGGCGGGTACCGCACTTGTCACCTTCACCCCCGGCGCACGCTCCAACTGGCACACCCACCCGGCCGGCCAGACCCTCTACGTCACCGGCGGCTGTGGCTGGACCCAGGCCGAAGGCCAGGACCCCCAGCGCATCTGCACGGGCGACATGGTCTACGTTAAGCCCAATGTCCGCCACTGGCATGGCGCAACCTCGGCCGAAACCATGACCCACGTCGCAATCACTGAATCACTGAACGGTAAGGGCGTGAACTGGCAGGAACCCGTGACCGACGCGCAGTACACCGGCCCCGCGAACTAAGGGCCATCGCGTCCGCGAACCGCAGCCGCCCCCACAGGCGGGAGTCTTCATGATCCTCCCCACGGGCCGGTTGCGGTATCGCGAACAAGGGCTCATTAGAGGCCCATGTCCATAAGTCGCACCGACATCGCCGATTTCTCCTACTTCCTCGCGATTGCCCGCCACGGCAGTTTCCGGAAAGCCGCTCTTGAGATCGGCGTCAGCCCTTCAGCCCTCAGCCACTCGCTGCGGGGGCTGGAAGAACGCCTTGGCGTGCGGCTCCTCAACCGTACCAACCGCTCGGTCACGCTGACCTCGGCCGGCGAGGAACTGCGCGAGGCGATCAGCGATCCCTTTGCCCGGATCGATCAGGCGCGCGACGCGCTCAACCGCTTCCGCGATACGCCCACGGGCCGCATCCGCCTCAACGTCGCGGCCGATGCCGCCGCCCTGCTCCTCTCGCCGGTGATCCCGGTGTTCATGGAGCGCTACCCCGATGTCGAGGTCGACATCGTCGCCTCCAACCGCATGGTCGATGTCGTCGCCTCGGGCTTCGATGCCGGGATCCGCTACGGCGGCACTGTGCCCGAGGACATGATCGCCCAGCGTCTCTCGCCCGACATCCGCTGGATCGTCGCCGCAGCTCCCGCCTACCTTGAGCGCTTTGGCACCCCGCAGGACCCGGAGGAACTGAAGGAGCACCGCTGTCTGGGCGTACGGCTGGGCGATGACCGCATCTACCGCTGGGAGTTCATGGGCCGCGACGGCGAGGAATTCGACATTGCCGTCCCCGGCCAGATCACTGTCGATGAAAGCCGCTCGATGGTCTCCATTGCGATTGGCGGAGGCGGCCTGATGTACGGCCCCGAACCCGTTGTCGCCCCCTTCATCGCCAGCGGCCAGTTGCAAACCGTGCTGGACGAATGGGCCACCACCGGCCCGGGCTTCCAGATCTACTATCCCAGCCGTCGCCAGGTGCCCACCGGACTGCGCCTGCTGATCGAACTCGTCCGCGAGATGGCCCCGCTCGGCCTTTAGGCGTTTCAGGTGCGTTCCCGGGCCATGGATGAAAATGGCTCAACGCTCCATCGAACACGCGGCGGCTAATCGCGAAGCCTCCCCTGCCCTAACTGGAGAAGCGAACCACCGCTTTCCAGCATAGGACACCGATATGACCAAGGCTTACGGCGCCACCGCCGCCGACCGTCCGCTCGAGGAAATGACCATCACGCGCCGCGCACCCGGCGCGAACGACGTTGCGATCGCCATCGATTACTGCGGCGTGTGCCACTCGGACCTGCACACCGTGCGCGGCGAATGGGGCGGCACGCTGTTCCCCTGCGTGCCCGGCCACGAGATCGTCGGTCGCGTCACCGCTGTGGGCGCCGACGTCTCCGCCTTCAAGGAGGGCGATGTGGTGGGCGTTGGCTGCATGGTCGACAGCTGCCAGCACTGCAGCCCATGCGAACAGGGCCTCGAGCAGTTCTGCGAAAACGGCATGACGCCTACCTACAACGGGGACTGCGAGGAAGCGCCGGGCCACACGCTTGGCGGCTATTCGCAGGACATCGTGGTGAGCGACAAGTTCGTGCTCAAGATCACCCATCCCACCGAACAGCTCGCCGCCGTGGCGCCGCTGCTGTGCGCGGGGATCACCACCTATTCGCCGCTGCGCCACTGGAAGGCAGGGCCGGGCAAGAAGGTCGGCATTGTCGGCATCGGCGGTCTTGGCCATGTCGCCGTCAAACTCGCGAAGGCGATGGGCGCGCACGTCGTCGCTTTCACGACCTCGGAAAGCAAGCGCGAAGATGCGCTGAAGCTGGGTGCCGACGAGGTCGTCGTCTCGCGTAATCCCGGCGAGATGTCCGCGCACGCGGGCAGCTTCGACTTCATCCTCGACACCGTCGCCGCGCCGCACAAGCTTGACGATTACACGGGTCTCCTCACCCTCGACGGCACGCTGACCCTCGTCGGCCTGCCCGACAGCCCGCACCCCTCGCCCAACATCGGCTACCTCATCATGGGCCGCCGCTCGATTGCCGGTTCGCTCATCGGCGGCATTCCCGAAACCCAGGAAATGCTCGACTTCTGCGCCGAGCACGGGATCACCGCGGACATCGAGATGATCCGCGCTGACGGCATCGACGAGGCCTACGAGCGTATGAAGCGGTCGGACGTGAAGTACCGCTTCGTGATCGACATCGCGACGATGGACGCCTGAGCCCAACCGGGCCGTCCTTTCGCTCCCCCCATTCCAGGAGTATCTTCCATGAACCCGACCTATGATTTCTCCGGCCAGGTTGCCCTCGTCACCGGCGCCGCTTCCGGCATGGGCCTTGCCGCCGCCGAGGCCTACGCCAAGGCTGGCGCTTCGGTCGCCATGCTCGACAACCGCGCCGACGTCCTCGTCGAAGCGGCCAAGAGCCTTTCCGACAAGGGCTTCACCGTCCTTCCCATCACCTGCAATGTTCTCGAGGCCACCGAGGTCGAGGCGGCTGTAGCCAAGACCGTGGAAACCTACGGCCGTCTCGACATGGCCTTCAACAACGCTGGCATCCAGAGCGATGTCGCCGATCTGGCCGAAACGTCGGTCGAGGCCTTCGACCACATGACCGGCATCAACCTTCGCGGCGTGTTCCTCGCCATGAAGTACGAGCTGGCGCAGATGAAGAAGCAGGGCTCGGGCGCGATCGTGAACAACTCCTCGCTCGGCGGCTTCGTCGGCGTTCCGGGCCGTTCGACCTACCACGCCGCCAAGCACGGCGTGCATGGCCTGACCAAGACGGCGGGACTTGAATACGCCGCACAGGGCATCCGCGTGAACGCGGTTGCGCCGGGCATCATCAACACCCCGATGGTCGCCGAGATGATGGAGCGCGAGAACGCTGTCGATGGCATGATGCGCGACGTCCCGATCGACCGTCTGGGCACCGCCGAGGAAGTTGCAAACGCCGTCATGTGGCTCTCGAGCCCCGGCGCCAGCTTCGTGGTCGGCCACGTGATCGCCGTCGACGGCGGCTACGTCGCCCGCTGATCCCGGCCACCGACAAGACGAGAAGAGGACACTTCCCATGCCCCACGTCGCGATCAAGATGTACCCCGGCCATAGCGATGCCGAAAAGCAGGAACTGGCCGACCGCATCACCGCCCTCATCGCCGAAACTCTTGGCCATGGCGCGCAGTCGGTCTCGGTCGGGATCGAGGACGTGTCCCCTTCGAAATGGATGAACAGTGTCTACGCGCCGGAAATCCAGGCGAAGGAAAAGACCCTGTTCAAGCGCCCCGGCTACGGCCCTCTGGCCTGATCCGGACGAGCGCCGACGGGACGATGAACGCATCTCATCGTCCCGTCGCATTTTCCTCAAGGCGGCAAACGGGAGCCATGAGGGGTGCCACTCGTCATTCCAATACGATACTGGAGAAGACAATGAACAAGCACATCCTCGCCGCGGCCGCAGCCGTCGCCATGCCCGGGGCCGCTTCGGCCGCCGAATCGGTCGCCCCCGACTACATGCAGCGCGCCGCCCCCGCCCTTGCCCGCTACACCGACAACGTCCTGTTCGGCGATGTCTGGAAGCGCGAAGAACTCTCGCCGCGCGACCGCAGCGTGGTGACCCTCTCGGTCCTCGTCTCGACCGGCAAGAGCGCGCAGATCCGCCCGCACCTCGAACGCGCGCTCGACAACGGCGTGACGCCCACCGAGATCGGCGGCCTCATCACCCAGCTCGCCTTCTACTCGGGCTGGCCCAACGCCTTCTCGGCCGTCCAGATCGCCGACGAGGTGTTCCAGGAGCGCGGCATCGACGCCTCGGCCATCCAGCCCGCGACGACCCCGCTCAACGACAAGCCCGCCAACGATGGCCAGCGCGAGAGCGCGGTGAACAACGGCGTAGGCCAGATCGCCCCGACGCTCGGCGAAATGACCAACGAAGTGCTCTTCAACGAGCTCTGGCTGCGCCAGGACCTGGCCGCGCGTGACCGCAGCCTCGTCACCATCGTCGCGCTGACCGCCAGCGGCGATGCCGACCAGCTCGGCTTCCACCTCCAGCGCGGGATCGAGAACGGTCTCACCAAGGCGGAACTCGGCGCAGCCATGGGCCACCTGGCCTTCTACGCCGGTTGGCCCAAGGCCTTCTCGGGCGCGACCGCGCTCGGCAAGCTTGGCAACGGCAACTGATCGCCTGAATGACCGGCACCAGTACCCCCGACGCACACCGGGACGCGGCCACGCAGCGTGAAGCCACGCAGGCGCTCACCATCGTCTCGCTCGCAACGGCGCTGGTGCTGGTCGTTTTCACACTGCCCCTCACAACGCTCGCCGCAACTTCCGAGGCGCTCGGCGCAGGTGCGGGCGCGCAGGCCTGGATCCTGAGCGCCATGCCGCTGGGCTGCGCCATCGGCCTCCTTCCCGGCGGTGCGCTCGCCGACGATTATGGGCGCAAGCGCGTGTTCGTCGCGGGCCTGGCCATCATGGGCGCAACGCTCGCCGCAGGAGGCCTGGCGAGCGGCCCCATCCCGCTCATCCTCCTGCGCGTGGCGCAGGGCATGGGTGGTTCAGGGATCATGGCCGCCGGGCTCGGCCTCCTGGCCCAGAGCTTCCCCGATCCCACCCGCCGCCGCCACGCCACCGGCATATGGGCGATGGCGCTGGGCGCGGGCGTAGCGGCAGGCCCCCTGCTTGCCGCCGCGCTCGAAGTCCTGGGTGGCTGGGCCACGGTCTATCTCGTCGAGGGCATCATCTCGCTCACCCTCGGTGCGGCGGCGCACCGTGTCCTTCGCGAATCCCATGCCGGAACGCCGCGCCCGCTCGACCTTGGCGGCACCATCACCCTCGGCGGAGGCATCGCCTCCCTGCTTGCCGCGATGACGCAGGCACGCGGCGCCAATTCCGGCACGCTAGTTCTCGGCCTGATTGCTTTGGGCCTGCTCCTTCTCACCGCCTTCGTCCTGATCGAGAAGCGCCGCGCCGCCCCCATGCTCGATCTCGACCTGTTCCGCCGCCCCGACTTCATCGGAGCAACCCTTGGCGCCTATTTCTCGGGCGCGGGCGTGCTGGGCCTGATGTCGGTAAGTGCCACCGTGCTCGAGCGCGCTTACGGCCTCTCGCCGGTGATCGGCGCGCTTGTCCTCATGGCCTGGTCCGCGACCAGTTCGGTGACCGCCATGGGCGCGCGCTACCTCCCCGAAAGCGCCACCCCTCCCCGCGTCATCGTCGCCGGGCTTCTGGCCTGCGGGATCGGCCAGTTTGCGACCGGCTTTGCCGACGAGATGGGCGGCGTCATCGGCTTCATCCCCGGCATGCTGCTCGCCGGCGCGGCCAACGGCTACCTCAACGCCGCGCTCGGCCAGCAGGCCATCGCCAGCGTCCCGCCGCGCGATGCGGCCATCGGCAGCGGCGCGAACAACACCGCGCGCTACCTCGGCTCGGCGACCGGCCTTACCCTTGTCGCGTTGATGATCGCGAATGCGCCGGGCGGCGATATCCTTGCCGGTTGGCGCCAGGCCGCCATCGTTTCGGCCGGACTTTCCGTCCTTGGTGCGGTCCTGTGCCTCGTCACCCTTCGCCCGCGTCGCGCGGCGCCCGAGCCTAGCTGACATCCCACCCCACGGCGCCAGACCTTTCTGACGAGAACGCTATCAACGCGGCGATCCCGTTCTGTGCGGGAAGAGGCTTGCACCATAAAATGATTGCGCTAACAGTAGCCCGACAAGAAGACATGGGAGCGGGTAGTGAAAAGCGCGATATCAGCGGGCATGGCCCTTGTTCTGGGCGGAACGTCTCTGGCGGCCAGCGCCGCGCCCGACAGCGCCGTGCGCCACATCACCATTGACGCTGCAAAGACCACGGGCCCGATGGACCGGTTCGCCACGCAGTCGGTCGGCTCGGATTTTCCCGGAACGCTCATCCGCCCCGACAGCCAGGCCCAACTCCAGACCGTCTCTGATGAACTGGGTTTTCGCTACATCCGCTTCCACGACATCTTCCACGATACGCTGGGCACGGTGCAGGAGGTCGACGGGCAGATCGTCTACGACTGGACCGGGATCGACCGGCTCTACGATGCGCTGCTGGCCAAGAACATCCGCCCCTTCATCGAACTGGGCTGGACGCCCGCGGTGATGCGCACCTCCGATCTCCAGCTGTTCTACTGGAAGGGCAACACCTCGCATCCCCAGCCCGACAAGTGGCGCGATCTGGTCCACGCCTTCGTCACGCACCTGCGCGATCGCTACGGCGCGGCCGAAGTGCGCCGCTGGTATTTCGAGCTGTGGAACGAGCCCAACCTCGACGGCTTCTGGGAGAACGCCGACCGCGACGCCTACTTCGGCCTCTACGCCGACACCGCGCGCACCATCAAGGCCATCGACCCGGCCCTGCGCGTCGGCGGTCCCGCGACAGCGGGCGCGGCCTGGGTCCCGGAATTCCTGTCCTATGCCCACACCAACGGCCTTCCGGTCGACTTCATCGCCACTCACAGCTACGGCGTGGAAGGCGGCTTCCTCGATGAGGAGGGCAAACAGGACACCAAGCTTACGGAAAAGCCCGATGCGGTCATTTCCGATGTGCTCGACGTGCGCGCGCAGATCGAGGCCTCGGCCTACCCCGGCATCCCGCTCTTCTTCACCGAATGGAGCACGAGCTACACCCCGCGCGACTTCGTGCACGACAGCTACATCTCGGCCCCCTACATCCTCTCGCGCCTCAAGGGCACGCAAGGCGCGGTTCAGGGCATGAGCTACTGGGCCTACACCGACCTCTTCGAGGAACCAGGCCCGCCGCCCACCCCCTTCCACGGCGGTTTTGGCCTGATGAACAAGGACGGCATCCGCAAGCCCGCCTGGTTCACCTACAAGTACCTGAATGCCCTTCGGGGCGACGCCATTGCGGTCAAGGACACGCAGAGCTTCGTTGCGCGCGACGGACAGAATGTGGCCGCCGTGATCTGGGACTGGCAGCAACCCGAACAGAAGGTCAGCAACAAGCCCTTCTTCACCCGCCTGGTACCGACCGCGAAAAGCCGCCCGGTCGAGCTGCATTTCGACCACCTGCGCCCGGGCACCTACCACCTCCAGGTTCACCGCACCGGCTATCGCCGCAATGACCCGCTCTCGCTCTACATCGACATGGGCATGCCCGAGACCCTCGATGCCGACCAGATGGCGCAGATGCAGGCCGAAACCGCCGACCGGCCCGAAAGCGACCGCGTCGTCAGCGTGGCGCAGGATGGCACGCTTGACCTTTCGCTTCCCATGCGCCGCAACGACGTGACCCTTGTCACGCTCGCGCCCGCTACCAACTGATGCGCCGCGTGCGCCTGCCTCTTTCGGAGACCCTCTCGTGACCCTTTCCCGCCGCAGCCTGTTCAAGGGCACCGCCGCCAGCGCCGTGGCCGCATCCGCCGCACCGCTCGCCGCCAAGAGCCTCGCGCAGATGCCCGAGGGCTGGAGCACGGGCGCGAACGGCCAGCGCAAGGCCGATCTTGGCAACGGCTACTTCCGCAACCCCATCGTAGCGGGCGATCACCCCGATCCCTCGATCCTGAAGGACGGAGACGTCTACTACATGACGTTCTCCTCCTTCGATTCCTATCCCGGGCTCGTCATCTGGCGCTCGACCGATCTTGTGAACTGGGCCCCTGTCGGCCCGGCGCTGCACACCAACATCGGCACCGTCTGGGCGGTCGACATCTGCAAGCACGACGGGCGCTTCTACATCTACATTCCCGCTGCACCCGCGGGGAAGCCCTGGGGCATCTACGCGATCTGGGCGGACAAGATTGAAGGGCCCTGGAGCGAGCCGGTCGACCTCAATATCCCGGGCTGCATTGATCCGGGCCACATCGTGGGCGAGGACGGCAAGCGCTATCTCTTCGTCAACGGCATCCGCAAGGTACGCCTCACCGACGATGGCCTGGCCACAGACGGCGAGGTCGAGCCCGCCTACGATCCCTGGCGCTTCCCCGACGAGTGGGTGACCGAGAACTTCGCCCCCGAAGGCCCGAAGCTCCTGCGCCGGGGCGAGTGGTTCTACATCGTCACCGCCGTGGGCGGGACGGCGGGTCCCGTGACCGGCCACATGGTCATCACCGCGCGCTCGCGCTCGGTCCACGGGCCCTGGGAGCACTGCCCACACAACCCTATCGTGCGCACCACCAGCGTCAACGAACCGTGGTGGTCGCGCGGCCATGCTACGCTCGTCGAAGGCCCCTCGGGCGACTGGTGGATGGTCTATCACGGCTACGAGAACGCGATGTACACGCTGGGCCGCCAGACCTTGCTCGAGCCGATACGCTGGACCCAAGATGGCTGGTTCGAGGCCATTGGCGGCGATCTCTCGCTCCCACTCCCGATCCCTGCCGGAGGGACGCGTTCGGCTTCAGCCCCGGCGCTGTCGGATGACTTTACGGCCAACCGCATGGGCACGCAGTGGTCCTTCCACGCTCCCAAGGCCGAGGACGGGACACGCGCCAACTATCGCGGCTCCAGTCTCGAGATCGCGGCGCGCGGGACTTCGCCTGCCGATTCCAGCCCGCTCACCTGCACCGTCCCGGACCGCAGCTACGAGGCCGAAATCTCGCTCGACCTCCTCGATCCGGCCGCCGAAGCGGGCCTTATCCTGTTCTACAACGACAAGGCCTTTGCGGGTCTGGGGTTCACCGCCGAAGCGCTCAAGCTCTTCGAGTATTCGCAGGAGCTGGAATGGGCGGCCATTCCCCTGTCCACGCGCACGCTGCGGCTCCGCCTCACCAACGTCGAGAACGTGATCACCTGGCACTATTCCACCGATGACGGAGCGACTTGGCAGCGCCACGGCACGCGCATGGAAGTCTCGGGCATGCATCACAATGTCTTCGGCGGTTTCCTCGCCCTGCGCATCGGTATCTACGCGGCGGGTGAAGGTGCGGTGCGCCTCCGCAACTTCACCTACAAAGGCATCACCGCCCCCACCAACAAGGTGATCCAGACCTGACCTCTCACAAGGTCTGCCCGTCGTCGATCCGGATGTCGGCGCCGGTGATACAGCGGCTCTCGGCTGAAAGCAGGTGGAGCAATGCCGCGTCGAGCGCGTCCTCGTCCATGAGGCGTCGACGCGGCATCGCCGCCACCTGCCGCTGGCCCGCCTCGGTCTCGAACCAGTCTCCGGCGAGTTCCGAGGCAAAGTAGCCCGGTGAGATCACGTTCACGTTGGGGCCGGTGCGCACCCATTCGTTGGCCAGTAACCGACCGAGATGGCTCACCGCCGCCTTCGAGGCGCTGTAGGCGACAAGACCGCTCCCCTGCGTCTGCGCGGTGATGGAGGAGACCAGGACGATCCGCCCGTCCTGCGCGCTGCCCGCCGCGACCATGCGCCGGGCGGCTTCGCGCGCCGTCAGAAAGGCGCCGCGCACATTGACGGCAAAGACGGCATCGAAATCCGCGACGCGCAGGTCCAGCGCCTTGCCGCTCCAGTTCATCCCCGCGTTGACCAGCACCGAATTGACAGAGCCGAAGTGCGCCTCGATCCGGTCGAAGGCCGCGACAAGGTCCTCTTCGCGCGCGACGTCTCCGACCACCGCAAGCGCGACGCCTCCCTCCTCAACGATCTCGGCCACCACGCGCGCAAGCGCCTCTTTGCGACGGGCCAGCAGCGCAACCTTCGCCCCGCGCCGCGCGGCCTTGCGCGCGACATGCGCACCGAGCCCGGAGGATGCCCCCGTGACCAGAAGCGTACGCCCTTCCATGCCGCATTCGGATGCCATCGCCACTCTCCCTGCTCGCCGCCAAAATCATTATTACTTGCTTGATTAAATAATCATATGCAAGGTGCGCGCTGTCAACACGACAGGAAGGATGCGCCATGGATTTCGAGCTGACAGAGGAACAGTCCATCCTGAAGGACACGCTGCGGCGCTACCTCCTGGACCAGCACGATTTCGAAGCGCGTGGCCACACCCTGCGCGATCCCGTATGCGCCCGCGCGCTGTGGGACGGACTTGCCGAAATGGGCCTTACCGGCGCCCCCTTCGCGGAAGAGCTCGGGGGCTTTGGCGGAGGACCCGTCGAGGCGATGATCGTGCAGGAGGTGCTGGGCGAGGCGCTCGTCTGTGCACCATGGAGCGAAACCGTGATCCTGTGTGGCCGCCTGCTCGAAGCCATCGCCACACCTGCCAGCCTCCAGCTTCTTGCAGACCTCGTTTCCGGACAGGCGCGCCCGGCGCTCGCGCACTGGGAGCCTCAGGCCCGCAACGGCCTGCACCATGTCGCGACAACCGCCACCGCCGAGAGCCAGAGCTGGCGCCTCCACGGCGACAAGGCGCTCGCCATTGGCGCGCAGGATGCGTCCCACCTTCTTGTCACCGCCCGAACGTCAGGTGCGGTGCGCGATGCGGCCGGAATATCGCTCTTCTGCGTGCCCATCGACGCGCCCGGCCTGGACTTGGCCCCCGTGCGGATGATCGACGAGCGCACCGCGTGCGATGTCACGCTTGCAGGCGTCCTGGTGCCGAACACGAGCCTCCTTGGCGCACGCGACGCAGCGGCTCCGGCTCTGGAGCAGGCCGATGGAGACCTGCGCGCCGGTCTTCTCGCACAGGGCGCCGGGATCGCGCGCCGCATGTACGAGGACACCGTCGAATATACCCGCCAGCGCCACCAGTTCGGCCAGCCCCTCGCCCGCTTCCAGGCGCTGCAACACCGCATCGTCGACATGCTGATGCAGGTGGAAATGGCGCAGTCGGCAAGCCACCTCGCCACGCTGAGCCTGACCGCGCCTCCCGCAGAACGCCGCGCCGCAATCGAGGCCGCAACGATCGTGACCCATGAGGCGCTGCGCTTCGTCGGTGAGAACGCGGTGCAACTGCACGGCGCGATGGGCCTGACCGACGAACTGGCTGTCAGCCACTACTTCCGCCGCGCCACGGCTCTCATCCAGCAGCTGGGCTCGCACGACCACGCGGTGTCGGCCTACGCCCGGACCTTGAAGGCCGCCGCCTAGGCCGACGCCCCTCCTCGCTCACAGGCCGACCACGGCCCGCGCCAGGATGTTGCGCTGGATCTCGTTGGAGCCGGCATAGATCGAGGCCGCACGCTCGTTGAAATAGCGCAGCGGCGCCAGCGCCTGCCACGCCTCACCGCCCACGTAGCCATCCTCCGGCACCGCATGGAGCGGCGTCGGCCCGCCCGGGCGCACGGCATGGGGCTGATAGGCCAGCGCCCGGGGCCCCGCGGCCTCGAGCGTCAGCTGCGTGAGCGCCTGCGCGGTCTCGGTTCCCAGAACCTTCATCATTGAGGACAGCGCCCCCACGCTCGCGCCCTCCTGCGCGCCCGAGAGCAGGCGCAGTTCCATCGTTCCCAGAACGCGGATACGCGCGCGCAAGGCGGCAAGCCGCCCGGCAAAATGCGGATCTTCGATCAAGGAGCGCCCGTCGCCCCCCGCCTCCTCGGCTGCAAACCGTGCCAGCCGGGCGGCACGAGCCTCCAGGTCGGGCGCGTAGGCGCTTCCCCCACGCTCGAATTCGAGGAGGTACTTGGCCACCGACCACCCCTCCCCGACCGTGCCCAGCACCTGGTCGGCCGGAACGCGCACGTCGGAGAAGAAGACCTGCGACTGCACTTCCTCGCCCGAGGCCATGAGCATGGGGTGCACCTCGATACCGGGACTGTCCATCTCCAGCAGGAGGAAGGTGATGCCCTTCTGCGGGCGATCCTCACGCGCGGTGCGCACGAGCGCGAACATCCAGTTGGCCTCGGCCGCATGGGTCGTCCAGATCTTCGATCCGTTGAGCACGAAGGCATCCCCGTCGGCCCGCGCGGCCATCTGCAGCGAGGCGAGGTCCGAGCCTGCTCCCGGCTCGCTATAGCCCTGGCAGAAGAAGACCTCGCCCGAGAGGATGCGGGGCAGGAACCAGGCCTTCTGCGCCTGCGTCCCGAACCGCACCAGAACGTGGGCGACCATATGAATGCCCATGGGCGAGAGCGAAGGGGCTCCGGCCGCGATGCGCTCGCTCTCGAAGATGTAGCGCTGCGCCGCGCTCCAGTCCTGCCCGCCGTGTTCGACCGGCCAGTGCGGCGCTGCCCAGCCCTTGGCATGCAGGATCTTCTGCCAGCGCATACTGGCTTCGTGATCGGGGTAGACACTCGTTGCCAGCCGCCCCGCCGCGATCAGATCCTCATCGAGATTGTCGGCCAGGAAGCTGCGCACCTCCTTGCGAAAAGCCTCTTCCTGAGCGCTCCATTCCAGATTCATGCTCAGGACACCCCCGCAACCGGAGCTGGCGCACTCTGTACCATCGCGGCGAGGCGCTGCCCGATCAGATCCTCGGCATCGCCCACGATACGCTGCACCAGTTCGGCCACGCTTGGCACGTCATGAATGAGCCCCTGGACGAGCCCCGCCGTCCAGATGCCCCGGTCCAGGTCGCCGCTCTCCAGCCCCTCGCGTCCGCGTGCCCCCTTTACGAGGTGCGCGATGTCTTCAAAGGGACGGCCCTGTCCTTCCGCCTCCACGACCTCCTGCGAAATCGCGTTACGCGCGACCCGGGCCGTATTGCGGTAGCTGCGGAAGATGAGTTTGGTCGCGCGCTCGTCGTTGGCGACAAGCGCCTGCTTGAAATTGTCATGGATCGGCGCCTCGCGCGTCGCGCAAAAGCGCGTGCCCATGTTGATGCCATCTGCGCCGAGCGCCAGGGCCGCGACAAGCCCGCGTCCATCGCCAAAACCGCCGCTGGCCAGGATCGGCACCGAAAGCCGGTCGGCCGCCGCCGGAATCAGGATGAGGCCCGGAATATCGTCCTCGCCTGGATGCCCGGCACATTCGAAGCCATCGATGGAGACGGCATCAACGCCCATCCGCTGGGCGGACAACGCATGTCGCACCGCGGTGCACTTGTGGATCACCTTGACCCCGTTGGCCTTGAAATGCGCGACGTGTTCCTCGGGCCGAAAGCCCGCTGTCTCGACGATGCGAACGCCCGACTCGATGATCGCCGCGCGGTACTCGGCATAAGGCGGCGGCGTGATCGAAGGCAGGATCGTGAGGTTCACCCCGAAGGGCCTGTCGGTCATCGAACGCGTCCGCGCGATCTCCTTCGCGAGCGCCTCGGGCGTAGGCTGGGTCAGCGCTGTCAGGAACCCCAGGGCCCCGGAATTGGCAACGGCGGCAACGAGTTCGGCCACTCCCACCCACATCATGCCGCCCTGCACGACCGGATGCGCGATGCCGAATTCCCGTGTGAAGCGTGTCTGCAACATGCCCAGTGCCCTCCCAACGGCTCTTGTCAAATCTCGCACCACTGTTATTTATTCAACCAATTAATTCAAGAGGGGAGTTGCAGGATGGCCAGCGGACAGACCTTGGACGCCGTGCGTGAGAGCGCACAAAGCATCAACGACGTCACCACGTACGCGCGTGTCGGCACTGTTGCGGTCATCACGATCGACTCGCCCCCGGTGAACGCCCTGGGTGGTGCTGTGCGGCGAGGACTGATGGACGCCTTTGCCAGGGCGGCGGATGATTCGGAGGCGCACGCCGTTGTGCTGGCCTGCGCCGGGCGCACCTTCATCGCGGGCGCGGACATCCGTGAGTTCGATGCCCCCGATCCCGACGCCCCGGACCTTCTCGACGTCCTCGCCCGCATCGACGCTTGCCCCAAGCCGACCGTCGCCGCGATCCACGGGACCGCGCTGGGCGGTGGGCTCGAGACGGCGCTGTGCTGCCACTATCGCGTTGCCACGCCGTCGGCGAAGGTCGGCCTGCCCGAGGTCGCGCTCGGGCTTCTTCCGGGAGCGGGCGGCACGCAGCGCCTCCCCCGGATCGTGGGAGCGCAGACAGCCCTGGAAATGATGGTCCTGGGCAAGCCGGTCGCGGCCGCCCCGGCCCACGAGATCGGCCTGATCGACACCATCGTCGAGGGGGACCTGCTCGAAGGCGCCATCGCCTTTGCCCGGAACGCGGTGCTCAGCGGTGCGCCGCCCGTCCCCGTGCGCGAACGGAGCGAAGGCCTGTCGCTCCCGCACGATGCCGAACTCTTTGCCCGCTTCCGCGCCGACAACGCCCGCGCCTTCAAGGGCTACCAGGCGCCGGAGAACATCGTGCGCGCCGTCGAAGCGGCAGTCACGCTCCCCTTCGAGGCGGGCATGCGCCGCGAGGCCGAACTCTTCCAGGAGCTTTTTGCCAGCCGCCAATCGGCCGCGCTGCGCTACCTGTTCTTCGCCGAGCGCCAGACCGCGCGGGTTCCCGATCTCCCCACCGGCACGCCCAAGCGGCCGATTGCGAAGGTCGGAGTGATCGGTGCAGGCACGATGGGAAGCGGCATCGCCATGAATTTCCTCAGCGCCGGGATCCCCGTCACGCTGGTCGAACAGGAAGACGCCGCGCTCGAACGGGGCGTCGCCGCGATCCGGCGCAACTACGAAATATCGCTGAAGAAGGGCAAGCTCACGCCCGCGACGCTCGATGCCTGCACGGAACGGCTGCACCCCAGCCTCGACATGGCCGATCTTTGCGAGGCAGACCTCATTATCGAGGCCGTGTTCGAGAAGATGACGCTCAAGCAGGAGATTTTCGCCCGGCTCGATGGCATTGCCCGGCCCGGCGCCATCCTGGCCACCAACACCAGCTTTCTGGACATCAACGCGATAGCCGCGGCGACTTCACGGCCCGGTGACGTCATCGGCCTCCACTTCTTTTCTCCCGCCAATGTCATGCGTCTATTGGAGGTAGTGCGCGGCTCGGCGACGCGCCCGGACGTCGTCGCGACAGCGATGGGCCTCGCCCGCACGATTGCCAAGATCCCCGTGCTTTCGGGCGTTTGCGATGGCTTTATCGCAAATCGCATGATGACCCCGCGCATGGACGCGGCGCAGGCGCTGATCCTGGAAGGCCCCCTCCCCTGGGAGGTCGACAAGGCGATGGTCGCCTATGGTTTTGCGATGGGACCATTCGCCATGCTCGACCTGGTCGGGCTCGACGTGATCGGATGGGATCCGGCAACCAGCACCTCCTCCACGGTCACGCAGGTGCTGTGCGAGACCGGCCGTTGGGGCCAGAAACGTCAGGCCGGGTTCTACGACTATGACGCGACGCGCCGCCCCAGCCCTTCGCCTGTCACCGAAGCGCTCGTGCGCGAGTTCCAATTCCGCGCCGAAACGCAGCCGCGCCTGTTCTCTGGGGAAGAGATCGTCGAGCGCCTGCTGCTGCCTGTTGTCAACGAAGGCGCACGCATTCTGGAGGAAGGCATCGCACTGCGCGCCTCGGACATCGATGTAGCCCTGGTCATGGGCTACGGCTGGCCGCCTGTCACCGGCGGGCCGATGTTCTGGGCCGACACCGTGGGGCTCGAAAAGATCATCGCGAGGCTCGAAGCCATCGGAGAGACGCCCGCCCCGCTCCTGCGGCGCTTGGCCGATGACGGGGCCGCGCTCCACACCTGGCCCGCCACGGCCTGAGGGAGAGACGCAAGATGGCAGAGATATCCCGGCTCGACACCAGCCGCCGCACGATCTTTGAAAGCGAGCATGAACTCCTGCGCGATCAGGTCCGCAAGTTCTTCGCCAGCCACCTTCTTCCCCACCTCGACCGGTGGGAGGAGCAAGGAATCATCGACCGCGCCTTCTGGACGCAGTGCGGCGAGGCGGGCCTGCTGTGCCCGGGCATCCCCGAAGAGCATGGCGGGCTCGGCCTCGACTTCCGGGCCAACGCCGTAATCGGGGAAGAGCTGGCCTATGCAGGCTCCTCGGCGGGAATCGTGCTCCAGTCGGATGTCACAGCGGACTACATTGCGCACTACGGCTCCCCCGAGCAGAAGGCGACATGGCTTCCCCGGATGATCTCCGGGGAGGCGGTGGTCGCTATCGCCATGACCGAGCCGGGAACGGGCTCCGACCTCCAGGCGATCCGCACCAGCGCGCGGCGTGAGGGCGACGAATTGGTCGTCGATGGCGCCAAGACCTACATCACCAACGGCCAGCACGCCGACCTCGTCATCCTGGTGGCCAAGACCGACCCGACGCTTGGCGCCAAGGGCCTCTCGCTGGTGCTGGTCGAGGCGGACCGACCTGGTTTTGCGCGCGGGCGCAATCTCGACAAGATCGGCCAGCATTCCGCCGACACCTCAGAACTGTTCTTCGAAGGCGTGCGGGTTCCGGCCACTAATGTCATCGGCCAGGAAGGGCGCGGCTTTGCCTACCTTGTCCAGCAACTTCCCCAGGAGCGCCTGACCATTGCCGTGGGCGCGCAGGCGAGCGCCCAGCGCGCCTTCGACGAGGCGCTGTCCTTCACCCGCGAGCGCAAGGCCTTCGGCAAGGCCATCCTCGACTTTCAGGCCACCCGCTTTACCCTTGCCGAAATGGCAAGCGAGCTCCAGGTAGGCTGGGCCCACCTGGACTGGGCGATTGCCCGCCACGTGGCGGGCGAACTGACCGTGGAAGAAGCCGCCGCAGCCAAGCTCTTCCACTCCGAACTCCAGAACCGCGTATGCGACCGCGCGCTGCAACTCCACGGGGGGGCGGGCTACATGAACGAGTACGCGATCGCCCGTCTCTGGCGTGACGCGCGGGTCTCGCGCATCTACGGGGGTACGAGCGAGATCATGAAGGAGGTGATCGGCCGCGCGCTCTGAGCGTCCGATCACCTGTTCAGGTGTAGCGCGGATCCTCCCACCACGGGAAAAAGTCGGGCATGTCCTGCGAGACCCGATCGGGAAACTGCGCAGGACGCTTTTCCAGAAAGGCCCCGACACCCTCATGGGCATCGCCGCTGCGCCCGCGGGCGAGAACCCCGCGGCTGTCGATGCGGTGCGCCTCCATCGGATGCGCCATGCCCAGCCCCCGCCACATCATCTGCCTTGTGAGCGCCACGGAGACCGGCGCGCTCGCCTCGATATAGGACCGTGCGCGCGCCTGCGCCCGCTCCAGCAGACTCTCGCGCGGGACGACTTCGCTCAGCAGCCCGGCCCCCAGGGCTTCGGCGGCCGGGACCAGCCGCCCGCTCATCGTCCAGTCAAGCGCAGCCGAAATCCCGACGATGCGCGGCAGAAACCAGGACGAGGCCGCCTCGGGCACGATTCCCCGGCGTGCAAAGACGAAGCCGATACGCGCCTCCTCGCAGGCGAGGCGCACGTCCATGGGCAAGAGCATTGTCGCCCCGATCCCGACGGCGGCCCCGTTCACCGCGCCGATTACGGGTTTCAGGCATTCGAACATGCGCAGCGTCAGCCGTCCGCCGTAGTCGCGCGCGGCCTCGGAGGCATAGTCGATCGAACCGTCCGCGCGGACCGGCGAATCGGCACTGCCCGCGCCTTCGAATGCCTTGGTGCCCATTTCCAGGTCCGCCCCCGCACAGAAAGCGCGCTCCCCCGAACCGGTGACGATCACCGCGCCGATCTCGTCGTCGCTGTCGACCCGGTCGAAGGCGTGGATCAGCTCCTCCATCATCCGGATCGTATAGGCGTTGAGTTTGTCCGGGCGGTTCAAGGTGATCGTCGCCACCCGGTCGTGAACCGCAAGATCGATCTGCTCGTAAGCCATTGCCGTGCTTGCCATGGCACTCCCTCTCCTCGTGTCAATTCAGCGACTCCGAATGCCGTTTGGCAGGCCGGAAAGTGACCGAAACGCCTCCCATCGGGTCTAACGCCGACGCTACCCCTCCAAAATTCATTGTTCAATTAATTAAATTCGATGGTACGATATCACCGCGCCGGATCGGAACCGGCCAAGACTATCCGGGAGAGGGGAACAATGCCTGCTGAAACCGCCTATATCGTCGACGCGGTGCGCACCGCCGGAGGACGCCGCAAAGGAAAGCTCGCCGACTGGCATCCCGCCGACATGGCCGGGGCCACACTCGATGCGCTGGTCGAACGAACCGGCATGGATCCAAAGGGGATCGAGGACGTCATCATGGGCTGCGTGACGCAAGGGGGCGAGCAGTCGATGCACGTCGGGCGCAACGCGGTACTGGCCTCTTCGCTGCCCGAATCGGTGCCCGCCGTCACCATCGACCGCCAGTGCGGCAGCAGCCAGCAGGCCCTCCACTTCGCCGCGCAGGCCGTGCTTTCGGGTACGCAGGACGTGGTCATCGCCGCCGGGGTCGAATCGATGACGCGCGTCCCCATGGGCGCGACGATGTCGCTCTTTGCCGAAGCGGGCCTGGGCATACCCAAGTCGCCCCACCAGGAGGAGCGCTACCCCGGCATCGTCTTCAGCCAGTTCAGCGGCGCCGAGGCGATGGCCCGCAAGCACGGGTTCTCCAGGGACGACCTCGATGCCTTCGCGCTCGAAAGCCATCGCAAGGCCATTGCCGCCACGAAGGCCGGGCACTTCGAGGCCGAGATCGTCCCCCTTCCCATCGACACGCCCGAAGGCCCCGAACTCCACCAGCATGACGAAGGCATCCGCCTCGACGCCACGCTCGAATCGATCCAGTCGGTCAAACTGCTCGCCCCCGACGGCGTCATCAGCGCGGCCAATGCCAGCCAGATCTGCGACGGCGCCTCGGCCGCTCTCATCGTCTCGGAACGCGCGCTCAAGACCTTCGGCCTTACCCCTCTTGCGCGCATCCACAGCCTGACGGTCACTGCGGGCGACCCGGTGATCATGCTCGAGGAGCCACTGTTTGCGACCGACCGTGCACTCGAAAGGGCCGGACTCAAACTTGCGGACATTGACCTTTTTGAAGTGAACGAGGCCTTCGCCTCGGTCCCGCTCGCCTGGCTGCGCCATACCGGCGCCGATCCCGCAAAGCTCAATGTCCATGGCGGGGCAATCGCGCTTGGCCACCCGCTTGGGGCGAGCGGAACGAAGCTGATGGCAACGCTCGTCCACGCGCTGGGCACCCATGGCAAGCGCTATGGCCTCCAGACCATGTGCGAAGGCGGGGGCATCGCCAACGTCACCATCATCGAGCGCCTCTGAAGAGGAGAACCCCATGAAGATCGATACGACAACAAGCGCCGTCATCACCGGCGGCGCTTCGGGCCTTGGCGAAGCAAGCGCGCGTGCTCTGGCCGCGCGCGGCGCGAAGGTCGCCATCTTCGACCTCCAGGGCGACAAGGGCGAGGCTCTGGCCCGCGAACTTGGCGGCACGTTCTGCCGGGTCGACGTGACGCGCGAGGAGGAGATCGCCGCAGGCTTCGCGGCCGCGCGGGCCGCCCACGGTCAGGAGCGGATCCTCATCAACTGCGCGGGCACGGGCAGCGCATTCAAGACCGCCTCCCGCTCGCGCAAGGACGGGTCGATCAGCCACTTCCCGCTCGACATCTTCCAGAAGACCCTCGCGATCAACCTCGTGGGCAACTTTGCCTGCATCGCCATGAGCGCCGCAGGGATGCTCACGCTCGATCCGATGGAGGAAGGTGAGCGCGGGGTGATCATCAACACGGCGTCGGCCGCGGCCGAGGATGGCCAGGTCGGTCAGGCCGCCTATTCGGCTTCCAAGGCGGGAATCGTCGGCATGACCCTGCCGATTGCCCGCGACCTCATGGGCGAGGGAATACGGGTCAATTCGATCCTGCCCGGCCTGTTCGATACGCCGCTGATGAACGCTGCGCCCGCCCAGGTGCTGGACGCGCTCGCGGCCTCCGTCCCCTTCCCCAGGCGCCTCGGCGACCCGGCCGAATTCGCGGCGCTCGCACTGTGCATGGTGGAGACGACCTACTTCAACGCGGCGGCCGTGCGGCTCGATGGCGCTATCCGCATGCCGCCACGCTGAAGCCGAAAAACTGCGCGAACGCCGCGTCAGTTGACGCCGCGTTCGCACCCTTCCCAATAGGGATCGCGTAGCTTGCGGCGCATCACCTTGCCCGAAGGCGTGCGCGGCAGGCCCTCCACGAAGTCGACCGACTTGGGGACCTTGTGCCCACCAATCCGTATGCGCGCGAAGGCAAGGATATCGGTTTCCTGCGCCTCTGCCCCCGGCTTCAGCACCACGACCGCCTTGACCGCCTCGCCCCACCGTGCGTCGGGTACGCCAATCACGGCCACCTCGGCAATCGCGGGGTGACCGTAGATCGCGTTCTCGACCTCGGCCGGGTAGACGTTCTCGGCCCCGGTGCAGATCATGTCCTTGAAGCGGTCGCAGATATAGAGATAGCCGTCCTCGTCGAGATAGCCGGCATCGCCGGTCTTGAGCCAGCCCTCGGCATCGAGAACCTGCGCCGTCTTGTCCGCCGCATGCCAGTATCCCAGCATGTTGGCGACGGAGCGGGTTTCCACTTCGCCCACCTCGCGCACGCCGAGCGCGCCGCGCGTGGAGGGATCGACAATACGCAGCTCCACGCCCGGCATCGGCAGGCCCGCCGCGCGCATCCGCTCGTTCCCCGCCGGGTCATGGTCTTCAGGCGGCAGGTAGACCACGGTCCCGCAGGTCTCGGTCATGCCGTATTGCTGCACGAACTCGCAGGCGAAGACCTCGGTCGCCTCGCGCAGGAGATCGAGCGCGATGGGACTGGCCCCGTAGAGCATCGTGCGCAGCTGCGGAAAGGTTCGCTCGCGGATACCGGGTCGGGTCAACAAGATCTGGATCGCGGTGGGCACCAGGAAGGTCTTGCTTACGCTCTCTCCGGCCAGCGCCGCGATGAAGGCATCGGGCATGAACTCGGCGTGGATGAGGGTTGTCGCGCCATTGAAGAAGCCGACGATCGCCCAGCCCACCCCGCCGATGTGGCCGAGCGGCAGCGCGACGAGGTTGACGTCCCCCTCATCCCATTCGTTCCAACGCATCCCGGCACGCATCGCATCGCGCCGCCCGGAGAGGATATTGGCATGACTGAGCACCACGCCCTTGGGTTCGCCGGTCGTGCCCGAGGTGTAGAGCTGGAGCGCTGCGCTGGCCGGATCGACCTCGGGCAAGGCTCCGGTGGGCCGCGCGTGCCCGTGCCAGTCGTCGAACAGGCGGCACGAACTTCCCGGTCCCATCGCGATGCAGCCGTCGGGCCCACCATAGGCTGCGAAGCTGCCGAGATGGGCAAACTGGTCTGCCTCGAGGAACAGCAGGCGCGGCGCGCAATGCGCCAGGATCGCTTCGGCTTCGGGAACGGCCAAACGCCATTGCAGCGGCACCACGACAGCGCCAAGGCGTGCGGCCCCGAACAGGAGTTCGAAGAAACGATCACTGCCCTTGCCGATGAAGGCCACCCTGTCCCCGGGCTTCACGCCCTCAGCCGCCAGCGCATGGGCGACCTCGGTCGCGCGTCGGTCCAGCTCGCACCAGGACGTGGTCCGCGTGCCGAAGCGCATGGCCGCCCTCTCGGGGCGATCCTGCGCGAAATAGGCCGGAATGTCTCCCAGCCGCGGCATGCGCTCGAAGTCGATGGCCTGCGCCTTTCCGGCAGGTACACCGCTTCGGTGAGTTCGGACGTCTCCCATCGTCGTTCCCCTGTCCCGTTATCGTTCCGGACGTCTTATCTATCGACTCTCCATCAATTTAATTACTCAATTAAAAAACAGTGCGCAAGGCTGCTGTCAGACCATCACGCTTTCCAGAAGGATCCCAGCGACATGCTCGCTGTAGCGGCAGCGCAGATCGTCATCGATGTCCTCCACACCGAAAGCGAACTTGAGCGAATGGCGCGCATTGAACAGGTGGTCGCACGAGCCGATCACCGAGAAATAGAACATCATCGGGTCGATCGGACGGAACAGCCCCTCGCGCTCACCCTGCTCGAGAATACGGCGCTGCGCATCGGCCAGGGTCAGGGTGAAACGCTCGGCAATGAACCGTGCGGCCTCCGAATCGCTTTCCAGCGAAAGCGCGGCGACCAGACGGTTCATGTAGGGGTAGCGCCAGTAGGTCTTGATCACGCCGAAGACATGGTGGCGCAGCTTCTGATCGGCGGGCATGTCCGCGCTCACCAGGGCCTCCAGATTGCCGAACGTCCCGCCCGCATCGCGCTCCAGCAGCGCCATGAAAAGGCCCGCCTTGCTGCCGAAATGGTAGCGGATCAGCGCCGCATTGAGCCCCGAATGTTCAGCAATGTCGGCAAAGGTCACGTCGGCCGAATTGCGCTCGACCATGAGGCTGCTCGTCGCATCGAGCAACAGATCCGCCGTCGAGGCCTTCGCGCCCTTCTTGCGCCGTCCGGGCGAGCGCTTCCTCGCACCTGCTTCACCAACTGCCACTCATACCTCCCATGCGCCTGCCCCTGCAGGCCGATGTCGGACAGGGCTTCCTCGCGTCATAGCCGCGTGGACACGTAGCCCAGTTCAATCGCCCGCTGCGCCGTGCGCAGCCGACCGTTCTCTTCCAGCTTGGCGCTGGCCTTCTTCATGTGGAACCGCACGGTGGGCGTCGCGAGCCCGAGAATCGTTGCGATTTCGCTGTCAGTCTTCCCCGCCGCCACCAGCTTGAGGCACTGCACCTCGCGCCGGGTGAGCGCGCACAGGTCAATCTCGGGTGCGCCATGCGCGAGGGCGTCGCAGGCCGAGATGAAGCGCGCGGCCAGCCCGTGGAGCTGGAGGGCATGCGCCTCGAACAGGGGGCGCACATCCACCCCTTCCCCGTCGCTCGCCCAGACCACCGCACCCAACGTGCTGCGCGGCAGACGTACCGGCGCGATGATCGCGCTGCGCACGGCGTAGTTCACGCTGCGCCCCAGTTCCTCCAGACGGGGCGTCACCTTGACCGGGCGCCAGCTGCCCACGGCTCCGTCCATGTAGTAGAAGGGATCCCCCAGATTGCGGATCAGGGCGACCATGGCGTTGCGCAGCGCGAGATCGCCCTTCTTCCAGTATCCGGCCGCAGGGCGGGTGAAATCGAACAGGCTCGCAACCGGTTCGCCGTGCTCGTCCAGCGTGGGCCGCGCCGAGCTGATATCGGCGCAGGTCGCGACAAGCGGCAGCCCCAGGGACCGCCCTTCCTCGCGCAATTGGAGCGCCAGTTGTGCCAGTTCGCTGTTACCCACCATACCCCTATCAGATCCGATAGCTTCCGCTTCGGAAGTACAGAATGTAATTATGCAAGTAAACAAAATAAGGCCAAACCCCAGAAAGGGGAGGCAGGAGAGGGGAACGAGAGATGCGCAGAACAGCACTGGTCAGCAGCACGGCGTGGATGGCGATCGGAGCCGCCTTCCTGCCCCTTCAGGCAGCCCAGGCTCAGGACGAAGCCGCAAGACCGACGAGGGCCGAACCGAGCATGCCCGAAATCATCGTCACCGCCCAGCGCAAAAGCGAAAGCATCTACGAGGTCCCGCTGGCCGTGCAGGCGCTGGGGCAGGATACGCTGGAAGACCTGCGCATCGACGACGTCAACGCGCTGGCAACGGCGGTTCCGGGCCTGAGCGTCGCGCCGGCCTATTCGGGCGTGCCGATCTTCACCCTGCGCGGCATCGGCTTCAACACGGTCAATATCACCGCGACCTCGACGGTCGGCATCTACCAGGACGAACTCGCCTACCCCTACCCCTCGATGGCCGGAGGTCCGATCTTCGACCTCGAACGCGTCGAGGTGCTCAAGGGCCCCCAGGGCACACTCTACGGTCGCAATACAACCGCGGGCCTGATCGACTTCATCACCGCCAAGCCGCTTCTGGGCAAGACCTCAGGCCGCGTCCAGACCGAGTTCGGCAACTACCAGACCTATAACCTGGAGGGCATGCTCAACCTGCCGCTCGGCGATATCGCGGCGCTGCGCGTTTCGGGCCGCTGGGAGAACAGCGACAAGGGCTGGCAGGTCGACCAGTTGCGCGGAGATCGCCTTGGTGAGAAGGACCGTCTGGCGGGCCGCGCCTCGCTGCTCATCGAGCCGGGGGACGACTTCTCGGCCTTTCTTTCGGTCTCGGGCTGGCGCGACCGTTCGGACACGCAGGCCGGTCAGGCGATCAGCCTCAACCTCACCAACCGGCTTTCGCTGGCCGCGCCTTCGTTCGGGCCGGGTGATGCCAACGTGCCGGGCCTGCTCGACTATCTCGACACCTACCAGCCCACCAAGGCCAGCCAGGCCGGGTTCAATACCACCCAGCAGCTTTCGCAGACGCTGGGCCTTGCGCCGGGCATCGGTGCGCCAAAGGCCGACAGCGACTTCATCTCGGCCCAGCTGCGGCTGACCTGGAGCCCCAACGACCGCCTCAGCTTCATCTCGATCTCGGGCTACAACGACTTCTCGCGAAATGACGTGGTCGACTTCTCGGGCGCGCCCTACGAGATCATCGCCACGCGCTATGACGCGGGGATCAAGTCGTTCCAGCAGGAGTTTCGCGCCGAGATCGACGGCGATGGCTTCGACCTCACCCTTGGCGGGTATTACGCGCACGACAAGATGCACGAGAGCACCGTATTCCTCATCGGGGAGAACTCCTCGGTTCGCTACCTGCGCCTCGCCACGCTCGGCCTCATGGCCGACCCTGTGGCCAATGCGATCTTCAACACCTCGGGCTACACCCCGGCGGACGTCGTCAATGCGTTCCGCGCCGGCGGCGGCGGCGCACGCTCGAAGTCGGAGACGATGAGCGCCTTCATGAACGGCGAAGTCGAACTGACCTCGCAGCTCACGATGTCGGGCGGCATGCGTGTGGGGATCGACAAGACCGAGCTCAACGGGTGCTCCATCGACGTCAACGGCAACTACCTGCCCATCGTCAACACGGCCGCGCGCGCGATCATCTTCCAGACCTATGGTGTCATCGCCCCCGAGGTCGTCAAGAACGGCTGCACGACCTACGATCCGGTCACCAACACCGACCACGAGGTCTATTCACGTCTCAACGAGAGCAATTTCTCCGGCCGCCTTGCGCTGCAGTACGAACCCAATGCCGACACCCTGCTCTTCGCCTCGGTCGCGCGCGGGATCAAGTCGGGCAACATCCCCATCGTCCCGGCCAACCGTGCGGTGCAGTTCACGCCGGCGACGCAGGAGAAGCTCACCGCTTACGAGATCGGCGCGCGCCTGGGCTTCTGGGGCCACCGCGCGCAGGTCAATGTGACGGGCTTCTATTACGACTACACCGACAAGCAGTTCAGCTCCTACGTGCCCGATCCCACCTTCGGCGCGCTGCAGAGGCTGGTGAACATCCCCAAGTCGCGCGCCTGGGGTATCGACGGCGAGATCGTGCTCCAGCCGATCAACGAACTGACCCTGACCTGGAACGCGACCTACCTCGACACCAAGGTCAAGAACTACACCGGCGCGAACGCGGCCGGGATCCCGACCGACTTCAGCGGCGCGAACTTTTCCTTTGCACCCAAGTTCTCGACCAGCGGGACCGCGCTCGTGGTCGTGCCGGTGTCGACCAAGTTCGACTTCCGCGCCAGCCTCAATGCCAGTTACCAGTCCAGGACACACTCCGACTTCGGCGAGGATCCGTTCTTCGCGATCAAGGACTACTTCCTGCTGAACGGCAGCATCGGCGTGCAAAGCGCGGACGGAAACTGGGGCCTCTCGCTCTGGGCGCGCAACCTTACCAACACCTATTACTGGACCAGCGTGGTCGACAACCAGAACCTCAACGTGCGCTTCGCAGGCATGCCGCGCACCTATGGCCTTACCCTGTCCTACGGCTTCTGAAGGAGACACAGATGGCCCTCACGCAGACAGCTTCCGCTTCCACCGCCGACGCGGGTCCCGGCGCGAAGCCCGCCCCCCGTCCCGCCATCGACTTTGCCAAGCCGGCGGGGGCACCGGCCTGGTACGAGCCGGACTCGGTGGCCTGGCAGGTCTACAAGAACCCGGTCTCGCTGTTCATCGGGGGGATCACGGCGGTCCTTCTGGAACTCGGAGAGCCGCGGGTGCGCGAAGGGGTCTGGGGCCATTCGATCTTTCCCAAGGACCCGATCACGCGCCTTCGCCGCACCGGGCTCGCCACCCATGTCAGCGTCTATGCGCCGCGCGAGGTCGCCAGCAAGCTGATCGGCGGGGTCGTGCGCATGCACGAGAAGGTGCGCGGCACCACGCCCGACGGAGAACCCTACCACGCCAACGACCCGGTCCTGCTCGACTGGGTTCAGGCCACCGTCGGCTATGGCTTCATGGAGGCCTATGCGAAATGGTGCCGCCCGCTCAGCGACGAACAACGCGACCGCTTCTACGCCGAGAGCAAGCCCATCGCAGGGCTGTTCGGGGCGACCGGCGCGCCGCTCAGCCTCTCCGAACAGAAGGCCTGG
Source organism: Novosphingobium mangrovi (assembly GCF_022818885.1). NCBI lineage: Bacteria > Pseudomonadati > Pseudomonadota > Alphaproteobacteria > Sphingomonadales > Sphingomonadaceae > Novosphingobium > Novosphingobium mangrovi. Next base: position 27,452 of record NZ_JALHAT010000002.1, read on the forward strand.
TTCGAAGAGATGCGCCCGCGGATCGTCGCCCATTCGATCGTCTTCGAATTTCTCTCGATCATGGAGCGCACGCCCGCCGTTCCCGCGCCCTTGCGTCCGTTCCAGCGAATGATGATCCGCGCCGCCATCGCCACGCTACCCGAATGGACGCAGCGCCAACTCGGCCTCACCGACAGGCACTTCCGCCTTGCCGGTTGGGAGCGCCGGGTAATCCGAGCGCTCGGCGCCCTGTTCGAGCGGATCCCCTTGCGCAGCGCTCCCCCGGCGCAGGCGTGCCTGCGCCTTGGCCTTCCGGCAAACTGGCTCTACCGGCGCCGAGCCTGACGCAGCGGTTCGCGCCTAGCGCTCTTGCCCCTGACGGCGCACATGCTCGGCGACGGCGCGGATATGGTCACGGCTGAGGCCAGAGGCCATTTCCTGCATCTTGCCCGTGGTCATGGCCGTGACGATGCGCTCCAGCGGATAGGTCGCGAGCGTCTTAACCGAGGGCGCGCCCGAACTCGCCGCGCTGTGGCAACTTGCACAGCGCGCGCCGTAGACGGCCTTGCCCACGCTTGCATCCGACCCCGCCTTGACCTCGCGCACCGGGGCATCGGCGAAGCGGGGCGTCGTGGCCGTACGCCTGCCGAAGGCCTGCAACCGGTCGGTCCCCACGATCACCATGCCATCGACCACCGCCGGTTCGTTGTACTTGCCCGAAGTGTAAAGCGCGTTGCCGCTGTTCCAGAGAGGGCTCAGCGTCGCCTCGTCGAAGGCATGGAGCCGTGCCCCGGGCGCGTCGGGCTGGTAGATATCGACGCTGCGCGGTACATTGGTGTCGAGCACCCAGACCACGCCGCCCTTGCCCTCATGGCTCGAGACGACAGGCGCGCCCGGGTTCTGCAAGGTCACCGTCATCTCGCGCGCATCGACACGCAGGAACGGCGCCTTGCCCGCCTCGGCCACGACGCGGGCGCGCACGAGGCTGGGCGGTACGTTGGTGCCAAAGTCCTCCCCCTCCTTCGCGCTTCCTGCGTAGTAGAGATAGTGCGCCCCCTGCGCGCTGCGAAAGTGGGCGAGGACACTGCGGCTTTTCGCCGAATTGCCCATGCCTATGCTGTCCGAATAGGGCCCGAAGATCAGCGTGGGCCCGCGCGATCCGAACGCGGGCTGGTCTTCGGGCGCCAGCAGCGAAGGATCGGAGGCCGGATCCTCGCTGCAGGCCGGGCGGCGTGTGGTGCCCCCCGGCATGTGGTCGCGATCAAGGAGGAAGGCGAGCCCCTGCTTGGCGGCGCCCAGACCCAGCAGGCGGTGCGAGGTTGCACGCCCGGGCTCCAGATCGAAAGCCACTGCCCCGCTGCTGGCGATGTCGATGTCCGAGGCCGCCGTCTGGCAGTAGTTGAAGGGCGAGAAGGTTCCGGCAAGGACCAGTCCCTTGTCCGCCGTGTCACGGAACTGGAGGATCGACTGTCCCCAGGCGTGCTCGACTTCGGGGTAGACCCCGGCGATGCCGCCCTGATTGAGCGCGTTAAGTACGCTCGCGCCCGAGGCGATGTAGATGCGCCCTTCCGGATCGATGGCGGGTCCCGAGGCGCCCCACATGCCGCCCTGCTCCATCGTCTCGCTCGGCATCGAGGAGAAGGCACTGGAAATCGCCGGTTGAGCGCGGCCCCCGCCTTCGCGCGCCGTGTCGACCGAGACGAGGAAGCCCTGCATGTCCGGCCCGAAGGCAACGTAGAGCTTATCTCCGTCCCCGCTCAGCGCCAGCGCGCCGCGCTGGAAGTAGATCTGCCCTTCCACGAAATGCGAGGTGCCATTGCGGTTTACATCGGCGGTCACCGTGCGCGCACTGACCTCCAGCGGCCAGCCGGGCAGTTCCTCGCCGGTCCTAAGATCCAGCGCATGGATGTCCCAGACCCAGTCGCCCCGGCAACTGGTCACGTAGAGACGTCCGGCCTCCCTGTCGATCACGGGGGTGGCCAGGTTGCCCATCTGGCCGTCCTGGCATGGGCTGGGCGTCAGGCGGCGCTTCCACAGGATCGCGCCTGCCTCGGCGCCAGCTTGGTCCCCGGCATGGATCGCATAGGCATAGCCCGTGCTGCTGACCGCGTAGGCGAGCGCGAGGCGCTTTCCGGCAAACGCGCCCTCGGTGAAATCCAGATCGCCAATGTAGAGTGGCGAGGCGAAGAGGCGCGCGGGCTTCTCGCCAAAGCCATCGAGCTTGGGCGACTGCCAGATCTGGCCAAAGTCGGAGGCCGTGACGCTCTGGGGATCGAGTGCAGGCTCGCGGTCGGTCCAGCCCTCGCGTCCGGGCGAGACATGATAGGTGAGCTTTTCGGCCGCGCCCGAGGGCGCCTTCTGCGCGCCCGCATTCGCCATCGCGACACAGGCCAGGGCCAGAAACCCCGCCCCCAGCATCGCTTTGCTCACCGTCCGTGCCATCTCGCTTCCCCTGCCTGCCGTGCGCCGTGTTCGCGCAGCCTAGGATAGATGCGCCGGAGCGAGGCCCGACGCTTGCCACTTCTCGGCACGCGGATAGGCACCGGGCGGCGGCTCGACCCGGCGTCCACCTGTGGGGAGCCTGCCCGTCCACCCCACGCACCGCACGAGGAAATACCCGCCATGGTCACGCGTCGAACATTGAACCGTCTCATCGGCGGCGCCTGTGCCCTGGCCTCGACAGGAGGGTTCACCACACGCGCCATGGCCAATTCCGCTTCCGACATCACCTTCGCTCCGCCTCCGCCCGACATCTGGGACAGCCATGGCTGGGTGCGCCGCGCCGGTGGTCGGTTGCATTATGCAACGCTCGGCACGCCCGGTGATCAGCCTCCGGTCGTGCTCCTTCACAAGCTGGGGGGGCTGGGTTGCGGACTGGCGCGGGGTTGCGCCAGCGCTTGCCAAGGACCGCATGGTCATTGCCATTGACCTGCCCGGACACGGCGCCTCGACCTGGGACGGCACGCCGCCCGAGGTTCAGAGCGTGCACGAAACCGCAATGCTCGTGCGCGGGGCGCTGGCAGAGCTGGGCCGCGAGATGGGCTTTGCAAAAGTCCACCTTGCCGGGACCTCGCTCGGCGGGTGCGTGGCGGTCGCGCTTGCCGCGTTGTGCCCGCAGATGGTGGAGCGCCTCGCCCTTCCCTCCTGCGTTCTGGGCGCCGCGCGCACTTGGGACGAGGTCATGGAGAAGGAAGCCGGACAGGCCGGAATGTTCACGCCCGAAGGCGATCCCCTTCCCAGCCCCGCCGCGCTGTCCAAGGCCGTCTTCCACCTCGACGATGCGCCGCGCATCGCCGCCGAGCAGAACACGAGCCGCCGCATGGCCGGACGCTGGATCCGCCCGCAGGAGCGCGGCGTCGCGCTCACGGATTTTCCCACCCTCATGCGCCAGGTCGAGGCCCCCACGCTGCTTCTCTATGGCGAACGCGACACCTTTTTCCTGATCTATCGCGAAGAGGCCGAAACCCGGCTTCGCGATGTGCGCTCGGTCATCCTGCCCGATGCCAGCGGCTTTCCCGTCCAGGACCAGCCCGCCGCCACGGGCGCGGCGCTGGCGGCCTTCCTTGCAGGCACGGCGGACTGACGCGCGCCCCTCTCCTGCCTTACCCGCACCGCCCCGGATGCGCGGTGCAGCACCTTGGCATGGCAAGAGGCGACCGCATTGCAACAACTTGCCCCGGAAGACGAACGGCGCCCTGGTGCCTGCGGAATGCGCCCAAAGCCTGCAATTTGCGGGATCACCCCGAGTTGGACTTGGGAGAAACCCCGATGAGCCATCCCCTTCCCCGGCGCTAGAGTGCCCCTTCGCCGCAGGGCGTGCGGCAAGGGCGCAATCGGGCGCCGGGAGGACGATGAGATGGATCACGACGTGCAGCCAAGGGCCCGCCGCGCCCGACGTGCCACAGCGCTCGCAGGCGCGCTGCTGACTTCGGCGCTGTGGCAGGTGCCGGCCCAGGCCCAGACGCTGGCCGACAATTACTGGATCAACCTTCAGGCTTATATCCCCAAGGTCGACACCAAGGTGCGGGCCACCGCCAACACGCAGAGCGCCATCGGCACCGACATCGACATGGAGCGCGACCTCGCGCTCGACCGCAACGAGGTCGTCCCCGCCGTCTCGCTCGGCTCGCGCCTGGGCAAGGTGATCGTGGGCGCCGACTTCTTCCGCCTCGAACGCAGCGGCGAGATCGGGATCGCGCGCGACATCGTCTTCGACGGCACCACCTACCCCGCATCGGCCAGCATCGGCAGCAGCTTCGAGAGCGACGTCTACCGCTTCACGGTGGGCTATGCCTTCGTCCAGAAGCCCGATCTGGAGATCGGCGCGGCTCTGGGCCTCCACGCAACCGACTTTCGCATCTCGCTGTCGGGCGAGGCGGTCATCGGAAACGATGCCGTACAGGCAACAACCCGGGTCAAGAAGGTCTTCGCGCCGCTGCCTACGGTCGGCCTGTTCGGCACCTGGCAGGTGGCCCCGCGCCTCGAGGCAAGCGGCCGGGTGGATTATCTCTCGCTCAAGATCAAGGACTACGACGGCAAGCTCGTCAACGTGCAGGCCGGGCTCAACTACCGCGTTCTCGACCACCTCGCACTGGGGGTGGCCTACCGCTATGTGGACTACCGGCTTGGTATCGAGAAGGACGCCTGGAGCGGGCGCGTGCGCTACAAGATGAACGGTCCCGCCCTCGTTCTGCAGGCCTCGTTCTGAGCTGCGCCGGAGCGCAACCTCAGGGGCGCTCCATGAGCTTGAGGATCGGTACGCAGACCAGACCCGAGACGATGGCCGCGAGCGCAATCGCTGCAGGTGCCTGAGCCGCGTGCGGGAAACTGTGCGTTGCGATGGCGATGGCCGCGCCCGGGTGGCGCGAGGCGGCCGCCAACGCCAGCGCCTTGCGGTTGCCCACCTCCTTGCCGCCCAGCATGTAGCCCGCGAGCACGCCCGCCACGACCGCCAGCGCCAGAACCAGCAGCGTGCCCTGCCCGACAACGTGCGAAATCGCCGGGATAAGCCCCGCGGATAGTCCCACCACGCCCAGCAGCAGCAGAATGGTCCCTGCCCGGCTTGCCTTGCCCCCGACCTTGTCGACATGGGGGCCCAGCAAGGGCCGCGCGATGAGGCCCAGCACCAGCGGGATCAGGACCGTCACGAGCAGGGGCGCAGCCACGCTCATCGGGGTCAGGCTATGGGCATGGGCCTTGAGCAGCGCAGCGGCAACCGGCATGCCCCAGGGGGCGATCAGGATCGAGGCGAGGGTTGCCATGACGAGGAGACCGGTCGCATAGCCCGCACTCGCCCCCATCTTGAGCTGCTTGGCGGGCAGGATCGGCGGCAGGGGCGAAAAGGCAATGGCAACAAGCGCGACCTTCACGTCCGGCGAGATGTCGAGCCACCCCGCCAGGACGATCGCAACGGCAGGGACGACGAGGTACATGGCGGCCAGCGCGCCCAGCCCTTCGCGCCAGTGCACCACCATGTAGCCCAGATCCGCGACGCGGGCCCGCAACGCCAGCGCGAAGACCATCAGCATGATGCTGAAAGCCAGCGCCAGCTTGAGCACGAAAAGGAGGCTCATCGCGTTCCCCTACTGCGCCTGTCGGCCTTCGCGCCGCGAGTGATCAGCGCGGCGGATTGACCACGACGTACTGCACCGAAGAGCCCGCGTACTGGGGCTGGTACCAGGTGTTCCCGCATTGCGAGTAGCTGATGCCGTTCACGATCACCGTGCTGCAGTTGGGCGGAACGCTGCGCACGATCGATCCGACCACGGCCGCCGTGACCGCGACGGTGGCCGCAGTGCGTACCGGGTGCCAGTGATCGTCCCAGCTGTCCCAGTGGTCGTGATGATGATGGCCGCCGTGGTGACTGTTGTTCTCGTAGTGGTTGATGGTCACGTGCGAACTGCCGCGCGCGGGGGGACGGTGCCCATGACTGGGCCGATTGTGGCTCGGCCTGTTGTGGTTGGGACGCCCGGCATTGGGTCGATTGCCTCCGCCGTGGCTCGGGCGTCCGCGTGGCGGCGCCATGAGCGCGGCTTGTGCCGGCGCGTCGCTGGCCGCCACCGGAAGGGGCGTGGCCACGTGCGCGCCGCGCGTCGCGGCATCGACCGCAAGCGCGGGGAGCGGCACAGCGGCCAGAGCGATGGACAGCGTGCCGAAAGCCAGCACGCGCATGGGGTCACGAGAGGTCATTGCGCCGTCTCCTCGGCTTCGGGAACTTCGCTGATCGCGATGGGCGTGGCACCCGCGGGCGGCGTGAAGGCCAGTTCGGCCGCACTGACCGGGGTGGTGGTATCCCAGGTCAGGACCGCCGTGTACTGGGGCATCGCGGCATCGTCGCGGTTGGTGATGACCAGCTTGCAGGGAAGCGGACGGGGGCCCTGGTCGATCCAGACCTGCCAGTCGACGCGCTGCTGGCGAAACGCATAGTGCATGCACGTGCGGGAGCCGATGGTCTCGGGGCGAATGACCATTGCGCCAAGGATCCGGCTGCGCATGGTCTGGTCGGTCCCCCAGATGAACAGATCCGCCAGCGGCACTTCCAGACCGAACTCGGTGCGCGCCTTGTCGATGGTCTGGCCGATCGTCGGCGGGGCATCGAACGTGGCGTAGTAGTTCAGCTTGGGCGCGAAGAGACTGAAGCTCTTACCGTCGTAGAACATCTCCCGGGTCTGGGTGTCGGCCGTGCTGACGACGCGGAAGGCATCGGGCCGATGCACCTTGACCTCGACATGGGCGCCGAACTGGATCTTCTGCCCGGCCTCGAGCACGATTTCGCTCGTCGCTTCGGAGGTCACGGTGAAGCTGGCCAGCTGCTGGAGCGAGGCGCTCATCTCATCGAGGGCGGCCATCGCGGCCGGATCGATCGGATTGTCGGGGACTTCGGCGTCCGCGTCCTCCTGCGCGCCGGCCATGTGCGGAGCACCGACCGCCAGACAGGCCAGCGCAAGCGCTACGTGTCGCAAGTTCGCTTTGAACATAGACGTACATCCTTCCTCATACCGGGCGAACGCCCCGGACAGGCCCGGGATCGTGCGCGGTCCGCCCCTTTTGCCGGATCGAGTTCCAGCCCAACGACTATCGCCGCGCCCGCGCCCTCTCCCCATCGGGGAAACTCCTGAGTGCCCGGAGGTCTGACCCTTGCCGCGCCATCCCTTCCCGGCCCGTCACCGCCCGGCCAATCGGGATCATTGGGGAAACAGGAAGGTGGCGACGAAACGGGCGCCCCAGTTCGGGCCGCCTTCGGGCCGCTCGGCGTAGTAGCGCGCGCCGACCGCCAGACTGATCGGCTGCTTGCCGACCGAGTAGACATGGCTCACCACGAAGTTGATCGGCACCGTCCAGGTATCGCGCTTCCAGTCGCGCGTGGTCTCGGTGTTGATCGTGAAAGCGGTGGAATCGGGCAGTGTCTTGGTGACGAAGGGCTGGATGAAGGTGGCACTGACGCCCGGCTCGATGGAATCGCCCGCAAAGGACCAGATGTGGTTGGCAAGGAGGCCGTAGGTCATGCCCCCGCCCTGCTTGAGCACGACGGCGGTCGGCCCCGCGCCCCACTTCTCAGCCGAGAACCCGGTCTTCCCGGTGGGGTAGAGGATGGCCGGTCCGACACCCCAGACCAGCCCGTTCTTCGCCTCCTTGGGCGAGAGAAAGAAGCTCTGCACCACATCGCCAAGGCCGCTCATCCCCCCCGCGCCTTGCACCGTCTCGCCCTGGGTGATGATAGGCACGATGGTACGGGTGATGAGGTTCCAGTCCTCCCCGACCGAGAAGGGGATGACCGGCTGCACGTTCACGGTCAGCCGGTCCCCGTCGGCGGGGCCGTAGCAGCAGTCGTAGTTGAACTGGATGGGCACCGAGATGAGGTTGGCGACCGGATTGGCGAGCTGCTCGGCGAGCCCCGCGCTCGAGCTTTGTTCCGCCGGCGCATCGCTTGCCACCGAGACCGCTTCGTCCTCCTGCGCATGGACAAGCGGGGCCGCCAGCATCAGAAGCGCGCCGCTCGCAACGGATATGGCTCTTTTCATGTCGGAATTTCCTCTGGCAGTGGCTTTGCGTGGCGCATCCTCCCGGAAGCGCCAGCGTGCGGGTATCGGGATTAACCCGCAGTCCCCAAGGACCGTGCGGAGCGCCATCGCAGCACGGCGCGTCCCCGGCTGCGTCAGCCCGCAGGCATGTTCATGTGGATCGGCACCGTGAAATCGAGCCAGAAGGAGGTCCCTTCGAGACGATTGGTCGTGTCGATCTCCTCCATGATCCGGCCCCGGAACGTGGCCGGAACGCCGGCCATCATCACCGTCGTCGCGGCGGTCGCCCCCACCGCGACGACCTCGCCCCGGAAGGGGCCCAGCATGCCGCGGTCATCGCTGACCTGCTTCTGGTAATAGCCCTGGATGCCCAGCGAGAACTTGGGCGAAAGCGCCTTCTCGATGGCGCCCTCAATGTGGATCTCATCGCCGCTGTCATAGCCGGAATCGCGGTTGTCGCCGTTTGCCGTATACCCGGCCTTGGCGCTGATATCCCAGCCGCTTTCCGGATCGTGCCAACTCAGGGCGAGCGAGCCATCGACGGCCCAGCGGTGCAGCGAGAGGTTGGCAAGGCCGCTCTCGCGGTAGTGGCCGATCGGCACGTTGGTCATCGTGGAGAGTTGGATATGCAGCTTGTCGGCCTGCCACCCCAGTTGCGTCAGGACCACCGGGTCCCCGGTGGTGAGCGCACTGTCGTGGAGAGAGCCTGTCAGCGTCGTCCCGCCCGCCGGCCCCGTCAACAGCCCCTCGGCATCGATGATGGGCGCGCCCAGAGGCATGGTGACGCCCACCGCCAGAGTTCCGCCCAGAAAATTGGTCGAAGGCACCGCGAGCAGGGTGGTGAAGTCGGCAACGATCGTGGTGTCGAGACCCAGCGTGATATTGCCATTGACCGGAATGCGCCGGTTCGCCTCGGCCGAGCCGTCATAGACCCAGACCATCTTGTCGAAATAGAGCCCTTCGAGCGGGGGCATCACCGCGGTTCCGGGGCCGCCCGATCCCAGCAGGTAGAGCGAGGCTCCGCTCTCGGTCGCCTCGGCGCCCGGAGCCCCGAACGCAAGGCCCGCCATCCCCAGGACGAGGGCCAGAGGCCGGTGACATGCCCACTTCATCATACGATCTCTCCACTCCAATGGGATCATCGATAGCCTAGGATGCCAAGCCCGGCGGCGAATCCGGATTTACCCGCAGGCGCGGCGTGGATCGTTCCCCACACGCGCGCCTAGAACGCCTCGCCGATGCCGAAGTAGTAGGCTGCGCCGTCCTTGCCCCAGGCTACGTCAAAGCGCAGGTTCACGTTGTTGGCCTTGGATGCGAGGTAGCGCAGACCAGCCCCGCCCGAGGCCAGCGTATGGCTGTGCTTCCAGATATCCCCGCTCGATGCGGCAATGCCCCCGACACCGGCGAAGCCGACCACGCCCAGCTTCGGGGTGAGGCGCTGGCGCACCTCCAGCTGGAAGGCCCAGGTGGCTCCGTCGCGGTAACGCCCCGCCTCGTAGCCACGAAGATCCCCGTTCTTGCCGAACATGCACAGGTCGTAGAACGGCGCATTGCCCTTCACCGCGCAGGCCGTCTTGCGCACGGCCAGCACCGTGCTGTCGGTGAGCGAGAAGTAGCCGGTCGACAGCAACTCCAGCTTGCGATGCTCGAAATCGCTGCCGAGAAAGTCGGCACCGAACATCCAGGTTCCCGTGACGAGGACCCCCTTGCTGGGGTTGAAGGGATGGTTGCGGGTATCGAAGGTGAAGGAGGGGCCTATGGCCGAAACCGTACTGCGCCGCTCGATGGTGGGCAGGTTCAGGTCGGGGCGGTTCGGTGTCGGAATGCCGATGCTCGAACGAATGCGCAGGTAACTCACGCGCGCGCCGACGTGGAGGTTCGAAAGCAGCCCCTTGTCGAAGAGCCGGACCTCGCCATCGAGATAGGCCGATGTTCCCCGGTTGCGCAGGTCGACCGAAACCCCTGCATCCCCGGCATTGGGGCCGATGCCGTAGAAGTTGAGCCGGGCATCGCCGTAGCCGCCCATTGCCGCGACCCGGAACCGGTCCTGACCAAAGGACATCTGGTGGTAGAAGCCCGCCCCCCAGGTGTCGGTGCTGGTGTACCCGGCCCCGACACCTGTCACCCAGGGCGTCGGCTCGTCCTTCGGGTTGTAATAGAGCACGCCCGTCACGGCGAGGCCGGTGCCGAGCGCCGGATTGGAAACAGGGATCGGCGCAATCAGCAAGTCCTTGCCAAAGCGAACCTTTCCTCCCTCCTCGGGCTCTTGTGGCCCCCCTTCTTCATCCATCGCCTGCAGCGTGTCTGCCTGCGCGTCGATCTCCCTGGCGAGGTCTGCCGATTGCGCCCGCAGCGGGGCCGACAGAACCAGCGCCCCGGCCAGAGCGACACCCGTCCCCCAAAATCGTACCTGCCGCCCTGTCCTCATCACGCTCCCCGCACCGTCGTGGTCGCAGGCAGACTGCACGGCTTGAACCGGGGCAGCCATCGGGTGTTCCCCCATGGCGGGGACATGACATCCCGGTCCGGTTCGGGCGCGCAGGCAGCCGCCTCGGGATTTCCCCCGATGGCCGCAGATGCCTGTGCCCGCCATGCTCGGACCATGTTGCACCGCATCGCGCTCGTCTCGCTCGCCGCCTGTCTGGTCGGCGCACCGCTTCCCGCTCTGGCACAGGACCTGGACGAGGGCCCTGTCGGCCCGGCCGCCCCCACCGACGAATTCGCGGCCGACACCCGCACCTCGTCCGAAGCGATCCCCCAGGTCGAAGAGGAAAGCGCACCGCAGGAGCCACGCCGCCGCCTCTTCCCCCTGGGCGGCAATGCCGCACGGGCCCGGGGCTACCGCATCCCGGAACCCTATGGCCTGGGCATGCTGATGGTGTGGAACACGACCAACTTCAATTCGCACGACCTCTCGGCCGCCGTGGCCAAGGGAGCGGCCCCGGAGCCGGATGCGAACATGCTCCCCCTGCCCTCGGTCACCACGAGCCGGCTGGAGGGCGACAACCGAATGCTCGGCTTCAAGGCCGATCTATGGGTCTTCCCCGGGGTCAACGTCTTCGCCTCGATCGGCAAGGTGCGCGGCACCAACCGCATCGACATCGACATCGATGCCGATGCGGTCATCCCCTTTCCCTTCTGCCGCCCCGCACGCCCGTGCGGCACGGTGCATCTCCCGGTCGAGACCAAGGTCAACAACACCACCGTCACGCTGGGCACGCTGCTCGTCTACGGCAACGAACACTGGTTCGCGCTAGGCTCGATCGCGAAGACGGTGAGCATCTCTTCCAAGGAGCGCTCCGACGTCAAGTCGACCAACGTCGGCTTTCGGGCAGGGCCCCGCTTCCGCCTGGGCGAGGACACCTATTTCGCACCCTATGTCGGAGGAAACTACTTCGACCTCGACACCACCGTTCGCGGCGTCGTGGCCAGCGGCCCGGTCTTCGAGGACGGCGAGGCGCTCTACCTGCGCTATGAGGTCGGAATGGAGACGAGCCACCCTTACGCGCTGGTGACGGGTTTCAACGTCGAGCTCAATCGCCACCTCTCGCTGCAGGCGGAAATCCAGGCAGGCGCCACTTCGACGCGCGTACTCGCGACCACCGGGGTACGCTTCTGATCGCAGATACCGTCTCAGGGTTTATACCGATACCGACCTTCAGGTAATCCCGATATCCCCTGAACCGATGGCCGTGCATTGTCCGACTAATGCACGCGTCCGGAGGAGGGATCAGTTGGATCAGAGCACAAGCCCCGATCTGAGAGAGATGGTTCGATTGGAAGGTGGGACGTTCTGGATGGGCTCGGACGAGCACTATCCCGAGGAAGCGCCTGCGCACCGGGTTCAGGTCGATGCGTTCTGGATCGACACGACTCCGGTCACCAACCGCGAATTCCGCCGCTTTGTCGAGGCAACCGGGCACGTTACCTTCGCCGAAATTGCGCCCGACCCTGCGGACTATCCCGGTGCCCTGCCCGAACTGCTCTTTCCCGCCTCGCTGGTGTTCGAGCCGCCCCGCCGGCCTGTCTCCCTGCACGACATCTCGCAGTGGTGGGATTACAGGCGCGACGCAAACTGGAAACAACCGCTGGGCGAAGGCTCCGACCTGGAGGGTCTGGAGGATCACCCAGTCGTACACATCGCCTACGAGGACGCATGTGCCTATGCCAGGTGGGCTGGCAAGGACCTGCCGACCGAGGCCGAGTGGGAGTTCGCCGCCCGCGGCGGCCTCGACCGCGCGGAATTTGCCTGGGGCGATGAGCTCCTTCCCGGCGGCATTGCGAAAGCCAACACCTGGCAGGGCGCCTTTCCCAACGAGAATACGCTGCTTGACGGCTATCTGCGCACGTCGCCTGTGCGCACCTACCCTGCCAATCCCTACGGAATTTATGACCTGATCGGGAATGTCTGGGAGTGGACCAGCGACTTCTACTCGCAAAGCCACCAGGGCCACGCCGAAAAGGACGGGTGCTGTGCGCCCCGCAACCCGCTCGGCGGCCCCCAGGAAGAGAGCTACGACCCGGCCATGCCCGGCATCCGGATCGCGCGAAAGGTCCTGAAGGGCGGCTCGCACTTGTGCGCCCCCAATTACTGCCGGCGCTACCGCCCTGCGGCCCGGCACGCCCAGCCGATCGACACCTCCACCAGCCACGTCGGCTTTCGCTGCGTCGTGCGCGGCGCGCCGGGAGGCGATGGTGAATAGGGGGTAGACCCGAGATTAATTTGCCATTAATACTAGAATTCGATTGTATAAATGACCCCCATGTGAAAACAAAATAAACACAACAATACAAATGTTACAAAAATAAGAATTCACACATCCGCAAACCCTTTGGATCGCGCTTCGGATGAAAGGGGATTTATGCATTCTGTAGCAACGACAGCTGTCAATCCTGGACAAGGCGTCCTGCGCGCCTTTGAACGGAAAGCGAGTGCTTCAGACCTGAAGGGGGAGAGAGGCGCCCATCTCGACGTCTTGCGGGCTCGCAACGACGAGCGCCGCCAGATCGCGCGCGAATTGCACGACATTACCGCCCAGTTGTTGCTCGAGCTCCAGTTCGAACTGGCCTGCTCTGATCAACAGGGCGGGAACTGGTCCGGCGGAAGCGCGCGCGAGATCGTCGCACGCCTGCAGGACCAGATGCGCTGCCTGACCTACATGCTGCACCCGCCCGAGCTGGAGAAGTACGGCCTCGACGGTGCGCTGGAGGCCCTGGCCCTTGGCATGTCCGCCCGGACCGGGATCGACATCCGCTTCAAGGTGCGTGGCTACCGTGACGGTTTCCCGCCGGAAATGGAACTGGCCGTCCTGCGCATCGCCCAGGAAGCGCTGATGAACGTGTTCAAGCACAGCCGTTCGGATCGTGCCGAGATCCGGCTTCATTGCACCTGCAACTGGCTGTGCCTGCGCGTGCGCGACTTCGGCGTGGGCAACAAGAACCGCAAGGCCATTGTCTCGGGCCTGGGCGTGGGCCTTCGCGGCATGGCCGCACGCATGTCCGAAGTGGGCGGCGAAGTCCGGGTTTCCCCCCTTGATCGCGGGACCGCGGTTACGGCGGTAGTGCGCAGCCCGCTGGGCATCTGCAACGAGATGACCTGCCCCAAGTCCTGCCCGGGCCCTTCGGCCCGGTGGCGCTTCAAGGCTCGATGATATTGTTGCGCACCGCGTACCGAACGAGGTCCGCGGTGCTTTTGAGGTCGAGTTTGCGCATGGCCGCGGCGCGGTGCGTTTCGACCGTCTTGATCGAAAGCTCCAGAATCGCCGCGATCTCCTTGTTCAGGCGCCCTTCCGCAATCAGCTGAACGATCTCGCGCTCACGCGGGGTGAGTGCGGTAGCCGAAGCCTCGCGGGCAGCCATCTCCACGAAGCGATCGAGCAGGGTCTGCGAGACATTCCCCGAGAAGTAGGGGCGGCGCAGCGAAAGCGCTTCCACCGCAGCCAGAAGGTGCTTGCTGGCCTCCGATTTCAGGAGATAGCCCCTCGCCCCGGCCGTCAGCAGTTCGGCCAGCACGTCCTCACGGTCGTGCATGGTAAAGACCAGCACCTCGGTCCGGGGCAGTTCCTTCTTGATCGCGCGGGTCAGCTCCAGTCCATTCATCATCGGCAGCGAATAGTCGATGATGGCGATATCGGGCCGCACCGAGCGCACCACTTCCAGCGCCTCTCGGCCATCGCCCGCTTCGCCCACCACACGCCAGTCGGGATGCGAGGAGATGACCGAGCGCACCCCCAGGCGGATGGCCTCATGGTCGTCAGCCAGGACGATACGGCGCACAGGACTGCTCATTTCACCTCTCCGGCCGAGCGGCGGCAACATGTCAACGTCAGCATGGATAGGATCATGGAATGACAAGCCGCCCCGGCCCATAGGGGTTGACCCGCATTCGTGCATCGGCGCGTCCCACATCGCATGGCATTTGTCCCCTCGCGTACCAAGTTTCCCGGCCGAACCGGGTCAGTCTTCAAGACCTAGCGGGTTACTACGGATAGTAAACCATCGAGTACGCACCAGGAATTGCAGTCCAGGGCAACGGGATACTTCGTGTGGCCCCATGGCTTCGGGCCACTTCGATTGCCGCGGAGCTCGCGAACTTGAAAACCTCGATGGCCTCGTCCTGAGAATGATCGAAGCCCTCCCCTCCCCAAAGCCTCGACACCGCATCCGCTGCGCCAGGATTGCGCTTCCGTGCCCCTCACCCGCGCTCTTCCCCGGCCCGAAAGCCGGGTGGTTCCGCCCCCGTTTATCCGGCCTAATCCCGATGGGCTCGTGGCAAGGCCATGGGGCATTCTTGGAGCAGGGTCGGAAAGGCTCATCGCCACCGGGTTTCTCCGACCCTATAGTTTACCCGAGCGCATCGATCGCTCCTGGCCCGGGTTCACGCCTTCTTTCAGCCGCCCGCCACGGACGGCTCGCCGGACCGCCACCGTCCCTCACCCCCCATGGTGGCGGTCCGGCCCCCTGACCCGACATGTCCCAGACCCGCCTTGTTCTAGCCCCGCAAACAGGTACCTTCCCCTTCATGATTGCACGCACCCCGATCCGCAGGTCCGCCTGCATCGCCCTTCTGCTCGCCACCACGTCGGCCTGCGCCAGCCTCGATGCGCGCGAGGAACGCCAGAGCGCCCTTATCGGGCCCACCTGGCAACTTGCCGGGATCGAGGAAGGTGGTTCGCAAACCACCCTCACCGCGCAGCAATCGCAGGCGCTCACCTTGACCTTCAATGTGAAGGGAGAGGCGCACTTCCGCCTGGCGTGCAACACCGGCAACGCCAGATGGACCGCGCAGTTCATGGAGGGCCGGATCCAGATCACCCCCATCGCCACCACCCGCAAACTCTGCCCCGATCCCGAGATCGCCAATCGGGTCGGCCGTGAATTGCCCGGAGACCGCCGCTACCGCTTCTCGCCCGACGAGAGGACGATGTTCATCCAGTCCGATACCGTCACCTTCCGCTTCGTCGACAGCGCGGCCTGAGACCTGCTCCCGGAGGCCTACGGGCCCTTCGCACCGCTTCTGGTTGCACTGCCTCTCGTCAGGCTGCACGCCTTGGCGTACACTCCCGTGCGCAAGGGCCATCACGAGTCCTGAGAGGAAAGAAAATCGCGTCGGGAGAACGGCGAGAAGGCCGGGTCCCGAACCATCGGGAGAGACCGCATGAACATAAGCCCCCAGCAATTCCGGGCCTATGCGGATGGGGAACTGAGCGGCGAGGAGGCGCGCGCGGTCGAAGAGGCCATTGCCGCAGATCCCGACCTTGCCGCCCGGCTTGAAAAGGTGCGCCGCGCGAAGGGCAAGGTACGCCCCCTTCCCCTTTCGGCAGCGCGGCGAGCCCGCGAGGATCACGCGGCAGCCCGCGAGGGCGCAATCCTGGATTTCACCGCCGCCAGGGCCCGACGTGAGCAGGCAAACGCCGCAGGAGAGCCCCGCCGGCCCGGCGCTGCGCCAAGGGGCAAGGTCCCGATTTTCCAGCGCCCCGGCCTCGCGCTCGGCCTGTCATTGGCGCTTGTCCTGGGGGTACTGATCGGGAGCAGTCTCGACCTCGCCCGCTTTGCCGAAACGTCTGGGCAGGACGCTGCCGGACAGGAGGTGGGCAACGTGCGCGATGCAGGAGACAGGTTGCTGGCCGCAGGCACCCTCGCCACAGCCCTCGAGAGCTACCCGCACACCTCGCCCCGGGACGAGAGGCTTTTCCCCGTCCTGGCGACCTACCACCGGGATGATGGCACCTACTGCCGCCGTTTTGCAGGTCCGATCGGCGCGGGCCTCGCCTGCCGGGAGGCGGATGCCTGGAGGCTCATCGCCCTCGATGCTGATGGGCGCGCCGATCTGGTGCAGCCGGGATTGCACCTGGGGGCCCCTCTTTCGGCAGAAGCCGAAGCCGAGGTTCTTTCGGCAGGCTGGCCCTGAATGCCACATGCCCCAACTCACTACGGAGACTGCCGATATGAAAGCGAGACCGGCCCCGTAACTCGGCAGCCGGAAACCGGCCTCGCGGCTCGTCCACTCCCCATGGTCGAGGTCCGTGGCCGCGTATCCTAGTTTTTTGACATTTTAAATCTATTTCAGCACCTTAACTCCAGGTTTCATGACCTGCTCATGCTCTCTATCCGGGCTCTGCTCCATCGCCGATCCGATCAGCAGCAGCGCCGGACCATCGCCAAGGGCTGTGCGCGAGGCCAGCGGCAGCAGGTCGAGACGGGTGTGAAAGTGGCGCTCGTCGGGCAGGCTCGCGTTCTCGACCAGAGCGACCGGCGTGTCGGCCGGAAGGCCCGCCGCAATCAGCTGCACCGACAGCGCAGGAGCCGCCGCCTTG
This sequence comes from Novosphingobium mangrovi, assembly GCF_022818885.1. Taxonomy (NCBI): domain Bacteria; kingdom Pseudomonadati; phylum Pseudomonadota; class Alphaproteobacteria; order Sphingomonadales; family Sphingomonadaceae; genus Novosphingobium; species Novosphingobium mangrovi. Next base: position 44,268 of record NZ_JALHAT010000002.1, read on the forward strand.
CCCATGTAGACCGCCAGCGTCGCCTCGGGATCGGCCAGCCGCGCCCAGTCGAGTTGCAACTCCTCGCCCGCACGCGCATGGGCGGTCACAAAGGTCAGCTTGCGGGCAAGCCCCCGCAGCGTCAACGAAGCGCCGATGCCCGCTGCCGCCGCGCTGGCCGCAGTGACGCCCGGACACACCCGCACCGGCACACCGGCTGCGCGGCACGCGTCCAGTTCCTCGCTCGCGCGCCCGAAGATCGAGGGATCGCCCCCCTTGAGGCGCACAACGCGCTCGCCCGCGAGCGCCGCTTCGACAATCAGCGCGTCAATGCTCTTCTGATCCTTGGAATGCCGCCCCGACCGCTTGCCCACGTAGACGAGGCGCGCGCGCCGACTTGCCAGCTCAAGGATGCCCGGGCCCACCAATGCATCGTGGAAAATTACGCTGGCCGCGCCAATCAGGCGCTCGGCCTTGCGGGTGAGGAGTTCGGGATCGCCGGGGCCTGCACCCACGAGCCAGACCGAACCTGCGCAAAAGTCGTCGTAAAGGCGGGCAGTCATTCGGCAGGCTCCCTTGGCTGAGTGGCACAGGTTTCAAGAAGGCGCGCAATGGCCGGACGGCAGGACCCGCAATTGGTCCCCGCCTGGGTGCACTGTCCAACGGCTTCGACACTGTCGGCACCGCCCGCGCAGGCGGCGGCAATATCGTTAGCGCCAATGCCATGGCAAACGCACACGATCGGCCCCCTGTCGGGAAGCGGCGTGCTTGGCCGACCGGCAAGAAGCTCGCAGGCACTCGCGCTGTCCTGCCCGAGCTGGCCTGCCACCCAACTGCGCGCGGGCAGCTGCCCCGCACGGGTGAGATAGATCGCCGCGGCCAGCGTGCCGTCCCCGGCGCGCACCGCCACGCGGCGCATGCCCCGGACGGTGTCGGCCACCTCGAGCCGTTCGCCTTCGGGCAGCAAGGCGTCGAGATCGACCGCGCCTTCGCCCGCCAGTTCGTAGAGCCAGCCTTCCGCGATTCGTGCGCGGGCCCAGTAGGCAAGACCCTTGGGCGCGATGGCATCGCGGCGGACAAGGAACGCCTGCCAGTCGGCCGCAACGGGCTCGAGCCTCGCCCCGCTGTTCTTGAAACCGGGCTGCCCGGACACCGGATCGACCTGAGCTCCCGGCAGGCGGTTGGCCCGCCCCTCCCCGCTCATGGCATCGCTCCAGTGCATCGGCACGCAGATCTCGCCGGGGCGCTGACCCTCGCCCACATCGACGCGAAAGACCGCGCGGCCCTGCCGGGTCACGACCCGCGCGAGCCCGCCAGCGACTAAGCCATAGCGCGCTGCATCGCGCGGATGCACTTCGAGCAGCGGCTCAGGCCGGTGCTGCGACAGGGTTGGCGAGAGGCCCGTGCGGGTCATGGTATGCCACTGGTCGCGGTAGCGCGCGGTGTTGAGCCGCAGCGGGAACTCCGCATCCGGCACCCGTTCAGGTACCTCGACACGAACCATGCGCGCCTTGCCAGACGGTGTCGGATAGCCCGAAGCCAGAGGCCGCGCACCACCCCACTGGAAGGGTTCAAGCGCGTCATAGTCAGCGCTGGAGATATCGCCAAGATGCGTGAGATCGAGGCACTTTCCGCGCGCCTGTGCGAGGCCTGTCATCCATGCGTACTCCCGGAAGACCGAAGCCGCGTCCTTCCAGGCGAACGCCTCCCCCCAACCCATCGCCGCCGCGACATCGGCGATGATGCGCCAGTCGGCCCGCGCTTCGCCGGGCGCATCGAACAGGCGGCGCTGGCGCGAAATGCAGCGCTCCGAATTGGTCACCGTGCCGTTCTTCTCGCCCCAGGCTTCGGCGGGCAGGAGAATATCGGCATGCCGGGCGGTGTCGGTGTCCGCAATGACATCGGAGACCACCACCGTCGGGCAGCGGGCGAGAGCCTCGCGCACGACGGCGCTGTCGGGCATCGAGACCGCCGGATTGGTCGCCATGACCCACAGGAACTTCACCCGGCCATCATGCACCGCGCGGAACAGGTCCACGGCCTTGAGCCCCGGCCCCGAGCACCGGACAGGTGCATTCCAGAAGGCCGCCGCCGCCCGGCGCTCTTCCTCGGAAAAACCAAGGTGACAGGCCAGCGTGTTGGCAAGCCCGCCCACCTCGCGCCCGCCCATCGCATTGGGCTGGCCGGTGATGCTGAAGGGCCCCGCGCCGATCCAGTTGATGCTGCCCATCGCCAGGTGCAGGTTGATGATGGCGTTGCCCTTGTCGGTCCCGCAGACCGACTGGTTCGCCCCTTGCGAGAACAGAGTGACCATGCGTGGATGTGCGGCGACGAGCGCGCACAATGCCTCGAAGATCTCGGGATCGACACCGGGATCGCAGGCAAGATCGTCCCAGAAGTCGGGCGCGATCTCGACGTGGGCGGACATGTAGGCGGCATCGACAAGACCCTGTGCGTGCATGCGGGCGAGCAGCGCATTGAACAGCGCAATGTCGCCATCGGGCGCGATGGGCACGTGCAGGTCGGCCTGTTCGGCGGTCTCGGTGCGGCGCGGGTCGATCACCACGATCTTGGTGCCCCGGCGCGCGCGGGTCTTTTCAATGCGCTGCCAGACGACGGGGTGGCACCAGGCCGTGTTGGAGCCGACCAGCAGAATGAGATCGGCCGCGTCCAGGTCCTCATACGAACACGGGACGACGTCCTCGCCGAACGCGCGGTTGTAGGCCGCCACGGCGCTGGCCATGCACAGGCGCGAATTTGTGTCGATGTTACCCGAGCCGATAAAGCCCTTCATCAGCTTGTTGGCCGCGTAGTAATCCTCGGTCAGAAGCTGGCCCGAGACATAGAAAGCGACGCTGTCCGGGCCATGCTGCGCGATGCACGCGCGCATCCGCTCGGCGACTTCGGCACTCGCCCTGTCCCACGACACACGCTCGCCCGCGATCCGGGGATGGAGGAGCCGGCCCTCCAGCCCGACCGTCTCCCCCAGGTGCGTGCCCTTGGAGCACAGCCGCCCGGCGTTCGCCGGGTGCCTGGTATCACCGGAGACCGAGACCTCGCGGCCCGCGCCGCTGGCAACGTCGGCCGTGATGCCGCAACCGACGCCGCAATAGGCGCATGTCGTGCGGATCGGGCCCGTGTCGCCCATGGCGCTCAGGCCTCTGCCTCGGCAGGCGCCGCCTCGGCGCCCCCACCCAGAACCGCAGCGCGCAGGAGGTAGATGCGCCCGGCATCGACCCGGAGCGGGATCGTGGGCACGCAGCCCTCATCATCGCCCAAGGCGCGCCCATCGCGCAACGAGATGTTCCAGTTGTGCAAGGGGCAGGTCACCACGTCGCCATGGACGATACCCTGGCTCAGCGGCCCCTTCTTGTGCGGGCAGGCGTTCACGATGGCGAAGAATTCGCCGCGCAGCGTGTGGAAGATCGCCAGTTCCTGCGCGCCTTCCACCGGAAGCGTGCGCGCGGTGCCCGCCTCGATCTGTCCGACCGGGCCAATATCGAGCCAATCGCCAATCATCATGCCTTCTCCAGCTGATACGAGGAATCGGAGGGACGCACCGTCGCCAGGTGCTGGTGCAGATCGGCGCGCTCACCCGCCGCGCGCTTGGCCCAGGGGTCATCCTGCATGAAGCTTTGCGAATGGTGGAAGCGGGCGGCGTAGGCGCGCACGGCCTCGGGATCGGCGAGAGCCAGTTTGACGTGCTCCAGCCCGACGCGTTCGATCCAGGGCGCGGTGCGTTCAAGGTAGCGCGCCTCCTCGCGGTAGAGCTGGATGAAGGCGGCGCACATCTCCATCGCCTCTTCTTCAGTGGCCACCTTGCACAACAGATCGGTCGCGCGCACCTTGATGCCGCCATTGCCGCCCACGTGCAGTTCGTAGCCACTGTCGACACAAACCACGCCGAAATCCTTGATGGTCGCTTCCGCACAGTTGCGCGGGCATCCCGAGACAGCGATCTTGAACTTGTGCGGCATCCAGCTGCCCCAGGTCATGCGCTCGATCTTGACGCCAAGTCCCGTGGAATCTTGCGTACCGAAGCGGCACCATTCCGAACCGACGCAGGTCTTCACCGTGCGCAGGGACTTGCCGTAGGCGTGCCCCGAAACCATCCCGGCCGCGTTGAGATCGGCCCAGACCGCGGGCAAGTCCTCCTTCTTGATGCCGAAGATGTCGAGGCGCTGGCCGCCGGTCACCTTGACCATGGGCGCATCGTACTTCTCCACGACATCGGCAATTGCGCGCAGTTCGCGCGGGTTGGTGAGCCCGCCCCACATGCGCGGCACGACCGAATAGGTGCCGTCCTTCTGGATGTTGGCGTGCATGCGCTCGTTGACGAAGCGGCTCTTCTGATCGTCCTCGTAATCGCCGGGGAGCGCGCAGAGCAGATAGTAGTTGAGCGCCGGACGACACGAGGCGCAGCCATCGGGCGTCAACCAGTGCAGCTCCTGCATGACGTGCGGGATCGAGGTGAGGTTCTTCTCCAGGATCAGCGCGCGCACGTCGTCGTGGGTGAAGCTGGTGCACTTGCACATCGTGGCAGGCCCGGTCTCGACCTCGCCGCCCAGCGTCACGGCCAGCAGGCTCTCGACAAGGTTGGTGCACGAACCGCACGAGGCCGAAGCCTTGCACCCGGACCGCACCGCGTCGAGCGAATGTGCACCGCCTTCGATGCACGAGACCACCTGGCCCTTGGAAACGCCGTTGCACCCGCAGATCTCGGCATCGTCCGAGAGGGCCGCAACGGCCGCGTTAGGGTCCAGCAGCGCACCTCCGGACGCGAAGGCCTGGCCGAAGATCAGCGCCTCACGAATGTCCGAGACGTCCTCGCCCTTCTTGAGGAGGTCGAAGTACCACGAACCATCGGCGGTATCGCCGTAGAGCACCGCGCCCACGATCCGGTTGTCCCTGACGATGACGCGCTTGTAGATCCCGCGCGCGGCGTCGCGCATGACGATGTCCTCGCAGCCCTCCCCGCCCGAGAAGTCCCCGGCCGAGAACAGGTCGATCCCCGAGACCTTGAGCTTGGTCGAGGTGACCGAGCCTTCGTAGCCGGTCGCCCGATCGGTGACATGATCGGCCAGCGCGCGGCACATGTCCCACAGCGGCGCGACAAGACCATAGCACAGGCCCCGGTGCTGGACGCATTCGCCCACCGAGAGCACATTGGGATCGGAAGTGACCATATGGTCATCGACAAGGATGCCGCGCTCGACTTCAAGGCCCGCCTCCTTGGCGAGCGCCGTCGCAGGACGGATGCCAACGGCCATGACGACGATGTCGGCGGGAATCTCGGTGCCGTCTTCCAGGCGAACGCCGGCTACGTGGCCGTCCTTGCCCAGGATCTCCTTCGTGTTCGCGCCGGTCAGGATGGTCTGGCCACGCTTTTCCAATTCGCTGCGCAACAGGAAGCCCGCCGCCTCGTCAAGCTGGCGCTCCATGAGCGTGGGCATGAGGTGGATCACGCTCACCTGCATGCCGCGCAGGCTGAGGCCATGCGCGGCCTCAAGGCCGAGCAGGCCGCCCCCGATCACGACCGCGCTACCGCCCTTGTCGGCGGCTGCCAGCATCCGGTCGACGTCATCGAGATCGCGGAAGGTCACGACGCCGTCGAGGTCCTTACCTGGGACGGGAATGATGAACGGGTCCGAACCCGTCGCGATCAGCAACTTGTCGTAAGGCTCGGTGCGACCCGAAGCGGCGATGACGGTCTGCGTGTCGCGGTCAATGCGTTCAACCTTGTCGCCTGACACCAGCGTGATGCCGTTTTCGGCGTACCACTCGGGCGTGTTGATGACGATTTCGTCGAAGGTCTTTTCACCTGCGAGAACGGGCGAGAGCATGATGCGGTTGTAGTTCACGCGCGGTTCGGCGCCGAAGATCGTGATCTCGAAGCGTTCGGGCTCGCGCGCCAGAATCTCCTCCACCGCGCGGCACCCGGCCATGCCGTTGCCGATCACCACGAGCCGTTCGCGCGGCCCTTCGGGAAAGGCATTCCCCTCGAAGTTCACAGGTGCATTCACGTCGGCGTCTCCGTTCGTGACGCGCACGCAAAAAAACCGCCTCGGACCATGCCCTTTGCAGGGATGGTACGGGCGGCTTCGTTGCCACGCGTTGTCAGAAAGTGCGGCGAGGCGCTTACATCGTCCTTCTGCGGACGGCGCATTCTCGCTGATCTCGTTTTTAACTGATTCGCACAGTTCCCGGCAAGACTGTTTTTGCACCTGCAGCGAAAAAGGGAAAAGCCGCCTCCTCCCCGAAGACGACTTTTCCAAACGATTACCAGCTCTTGTAGGGCAGGAACTTGCCACTCATGACGACTTCTACCCGGTCGCCTTTTTCATGTGCGACGCGGTTGATCTGCATGTCGAAGTCGATCGCGCTCATGATCCCGTCGCCAAACTTCTCCTGGACCAGTTCCTTGAACGCCTCGCCGAACACGCCGGTAATCTCGTACCAGCGGTAGATGCACGGATCGGTCGGAACGGTCTGGGCAAAGGTCTTGGTCGGGTACTCGCTCAGCACCACGGCGGCCTCGGCCGGCAGGCCCAGGAAGTCCACCAGCTTGCCCGCCGCGTCGGGCAGAAGGCTGTTCATGCCAAGGCACGCGGAGGTCACGAAGACCTCGCTGAGGCCTACCTCTTCGGCAATCGCGGCCCAGCCGATCCCCTTCTCGCGCTTGGCGGCGCGGATCATGGTGGTGACATCGGACTTGGTCATCATCGCTCTCTCTCCTTTACGTCTCGGGATGGAATGGGGGAAGGACGCCCGGCGATCTGCCCTCCCAGCAGCAGCGAGGCGGCCAGCGCCAGCGCGAGAAGCGCGCTGATTGCCTGCCACACCCGCTCGGGCCGCCGCGCCAGCAGCGGCCGCGCGGTGACGGGGCGCAGCGCCGCGTTCGGGCGGGAAAGATCGTAGGTAAACTCCGATAGCTCGGCGTAACGCTGCGCAGGATCGAGGGCGAGCGCGCAGGCCAGCGCGGCGTCCATCCAGTCCGGCACCTCGGGATTGATCTCGCTCGCGGGAACATAGCGCAGCTTGCGCTGCGCGGCCCGCGTCTGCGCTGTACTGAGGCGCGGTCCATAAGGCAGGCTGCGGGTGAGCAGGAAATAGGCGAGCGCACCCAGCGACCACAGATCGCTGGCGCGCGTGGGCGCATGACCGAGCCAGATCTCGGGCGCAGTGAACTGCATCGTGCCGGCATAGAGCGCCTCACCTGCGCGCGGGGCCAGCTCCTCGAGCCCGGCGACAAGCGCGGAGCCGAAGTCGACGATCCGCGCCGTACCATCGGCATCGACGATGACATTGGCCGGCCGCAGGTCACCATGCAGGATCTCTCGGCGATGGAGCGCCAGGAGCCCCCGCGCCACCTGCTTGACGAGGCTGCGCACGGCCGCAAGGTCAGTCGCGATCTGCGCGTGGGCCCATTCTTCCAGCGTCTGGCCGGGCAGATATTCGAACAGGGCGTAGGCGTGACGGCGCTCACTGCGCGGCGGCGGGGCGCAGAGCAGGTGGCTGTTTGTCACGCGCCGCGCGACCCATTCCTCCAGCATCAGGCGCTGAAGTTCGTGCGCGTCACCCGCCTGCTCGGTCGCCGGGGCCTTGAGGACAAGGCGGCGTCCGCTCGCCTCCTCGCGCACCAGATAGACATGGCTGCGGTGCCCAGCGTGGAGCGTGCGCAGCACCGTCAGCCCTTCGAAGCTCTGCCCGGCCATCAGCGGCGGGGCGGGGGGCAACTCGCGCCCATCCCCGATCACATCGGCCAGGTCGCCTTCGGGCAGCGCCTCCACGCGCAGGACCTGCGCGGTGAGGTTGTCCCCGCTCCCCGCCCTCCGGGCGGCTGCCACGAGCGCCTCGGCGGCGCGCTGGGGATCGGGCTCGGCAAGGAGCCTGTGCATGTCCGCATCGCTAAGGTGCTCGTGCACGCCATCACTTGTCAGGACGAAGACGTCGCCCGTAGCGATGGCTGTTTGCACGTGATCCACCTCGACCCGGCGATCAATGCCGAGCGCGCGGGCCAGAAGGCTCTCCCCTCCACCCAGATCCACCCGATGCGGCTGCGTCAGGATCCGGCAGGCTCCGTCCGAGAGATGCGCGACACGGCCATCGCCCACGTGGAAGATATAGGCCGACCGGCCCTTGAGGACGAGCGCGCTGAAGGTCGTGACCAGGCCGCGCTCGCGCGCGCTGTCCTCCAGCGCCGGGCCCTGCCCGCCGGTGTTGCGGGCAAAGAGCCAGGAATTGATCGCGGCGATGACCCGCTCGGCGCTTGTCGGCACGGACCAGGCCTCGGGCGTCGCCATGTAGTCGGTGAGGAAGGAGGAGACCGCAAGCTCGGCCGCCTCGCGCCCCTGCGCGCTGGTGCTGATGCCATCGGCAAGCGCCAGCGCGATACCCTTGGTGGCAAGGCTCGCTGCGTCCTCGGGCACGAGGGCATCCCCGAAATCCTGGTTGGCCTCCTTGGCTCCGGCATCGGAGCAATAGCCAAGGCGGACGACAAGCCGCGCTCCCATCACGCTCCCTTTCGCAGATGGCAAGGAAGGAGCGGAAGTGGTGGCATGCCAGCACCCACTCCCACCCCTTCGCACTGCCAGGGGACGCTCAGGCAGCGATCTTGACGACCCGCGACGGCGCGGTCTTGCGGTGCGTGCTGAAGAGCATGAGGCCGGTGAAGGTGAGACCGCCCACGACATTGCCCAGCACCACCGGGATCTCGTTCCACACCAGGTAGTCGGCAATGGTGAAGTTGCCGCCCAGCATCAGGCCGGTGGGGAACAGGAACATGTTCACGATCGAGTGCTCGAAGACCATGTAGAAGAAGAGCATGATCGGCATCCACATGGCGATGACCTTGCCCGAGACGGTGGTCGAGATCTGCGCGCCGACGACGCCGGTCGAGACCATCCAGTTGCACATGACCGCGCGCACGAAGATGGTGAGCCAGCCCGCCGCGCCATAGGCCGCGTAACCGACCGTACGGTTCTCACCGATGACGGCCATCTTGGCGCCCACTTCGGCCGGTTCGGTCGAGAAGCCATAGGTCCAGTAGATCGCCATCAGGACCGCGGTGGTGAGCGCGCCGGCAAAGTTGCCGGTGAAGACCAGGCCCCAGTTGCGCGCAACCCCGCCCCAGGTGCAGCCCGGCCGCTTGTCCCAGACCGCCATCGGGCACAGCACGAAGACCCCGGTCAGGAGGTCGTAACCAAGCAGATAGAGCATGCAGAAGCCGACCGGGAACAGCACCGCGCCCGCCAGCGGCTGTCCGGTCTGAACATTGATGGTGACCGCAAAGGCCGCCGCGAGCGCCAGAATGGCGCCGGCCATGTAGGCGCGGACCAGCGTGTCCTTGGTCGACATCATGATCTTGGATTCGCCCGCGTCGATGAGCTTGGTGACGAATTCAGTTGGTGCAAGATAGGCCATCGGTAACTACTCCCTTTCCCCGCGTGATCAGAACGAAAAGCCGAACTGGACCCAGAACTTCTCGGTGTCGGTGCCAAAGCTGTCGGCCGTGTAGTTGGCGTACTTGAAGAGGACCCCGTAGCCCGCGACCTTGAAGCCTAGGTTCGCGTCCCACTCGTGCCCGTAGTCGATCCCGCCCACGTCGCTGTCAAACTGGTGGTAGGCCACCATGCCCTTCAGCCCCTTGAGCGGGCCAACATCGCCAAAGCCCTTGGAGACCGCGCCGAAATAATCGCGCAGGCCCGTCGACGGCGTGGTCAGGAACAGGTCCGCCCAGCCGTTGAAGGCATGTGCGGTTGCCATCGGCGTCTGGAAGGCGGCCATGCCATCATCGCTCCCCAGTTCCTCGTAGCCCCCCTTCAAGCCGAAGCCCGCGACCGAAACGCCGAGTTCGGCGTCGTAGTAGTCGGCCGCGTAGTTGATGGGATTGGCGCCGTAGTCGCTCTGGCGCGCGTAGCGCAGCTTGATGTCGATCTTCGCCGTGCCGCCGAGCGGGATCGCGCCCGCGGCCATGGCGCCATACGTCTGGCTCGACATGGCGAGGCGCTCATCATAGTCGAGCAGGTAGGCAAAGCCCTTGAACGCAATGCCTTTCACCTTCACACCGCCGTCCAGCAGGACGAAATCGCCGTCCCAATACTTGTTCGGGCTGTCGGCGCCGAAGATCGAGCGCTGCGAGAGCGAATAGGTGGCATCCAGGACGACGGGCCCCAGAGTTCCTTGCGCACGCACCGCATCGAAGGTCTGCTCGTTCTGGCGCCAGCCGACATTGCCGACAAAGCGCGCGTCGTCATGAATAATGCGCTGACGCCCCACGGTGATCGAGCCGATCTTGCCCGAATATCCCACCTGCAGGCGGTTCACTTCCACGTTCTCGGGATCGGCCACGACCGAGTACGGCTCGGCACCCAGGTACCCGTTATTGCCGGGAATCGTGTCGTTGTAATTGTCGAGGATCGCCAGCGTGCTCTCGGCCTCTGCCAGCGCCGAAAAGCCGTGCGCCTTCACCTCGACACCGCCGCGAAGGCGCAGCGTCAGGGCGTCGGCATCGCGCCCCAGGTCATCCTGGTCGACATGTTCGTAGCGCAGCATGCCATCGATGATCGGATCGATGGTCACCCCGTCCGCCACGGGGACAGGCGCGCCCGCCTTGGCAAGGGCCGGAGCCGAGAGCGCGAGTGCGGCGGTGCCGGCTGCGAGCGTGACAAAAGTGGAATACGCGGTCTTCATCGTCGTGTACCTCCGATGGCGCCCCACCCCCACGCGGGCACGCCGTTTGCTTCCAGAAACTGGATCGAAGGCAGACGTCGTTGTCCGCCGCACCAGGCCGGGCGTTCTTCGCGCCTTCGCAGCCTGTTTCCTGCGCTTCGGATGGCAGGCGTCCTTGCCTGCCCCCCGCCCCTCATGAGCGCGCGCCGGGCCCCGCCCCTTTCGGGCAGGACTACAACTTCGTCCGTACCATTCCCCCGGACACAGGGTTCCCGGGCCGCGCAGTGCGGCCCGTTTGGTCAGGCCGCCTTGGAGGCCGGACCGTGGTCGTATTCGGCGAGGAAGTGCAAAACCTCCTGCCGATACTGATAGAACTTCGGGTCCTCGAGCAGCGCCTTGCGGTCGCGTGGACGCGGCAGGTCCACCTTCAGGACTTTGCCGATGGTCGCGCGAGGTCCATTGGTCATCATCACCACGCGGTCGGCCAGGAGGATCGCCTCGTCGACATCGTGGGTGACCATGATCGCGGTCACCTTGGTGCGGTTCCAGGTCTCGACCAGCACGTCCTGCAGGTCCCAGCGGGTCAGGCTGTCGAGCATGCCGAAGGGTTCATCCAGCAGCAGCAGGCGCGGCGAGAGCGCGAAGGCGCGCGCGATGCCCACGCGCTGGCGCATCCCGTTCGACATCTCGGCCGCCATCTTGTCCATGGCATCGCCCAGCCCCACCCGTTCCAGGTAGTAGTCGACGATGTCCGACCGCTCGGCCTTGCTGGCGTGCGGATAGACCCGTTCGACCCCCAGCGAGACGTTCTGGCGCGCGGTCAGCCAGGGCATCAGGCTCGGCGCCTGGAAGACCACCGCCTTGTCCGGCCCCGCCCCCGAAATCTCGCGGTTGTCGAGAACGATGCCGCCACTGCTGATCGCGTTGAGGCCCGCCGCCATGGTCAGCACGGTCGACTTGCCGCAGCCCGAGTGGCCGATGAGCGAGATGAATTCGCCCTTCTCCATCAGGAGGTTGAAGTCTTCCACCACGGTCAGCGGCCCCTTGGGCGTGGGGTAGACCTTGTTGAGCTTGAAGAATTCAAGATAGCGCTGCTCGACCGCGGACTGCCCCGCCTCGACATAGGCCTTGGGCAGTTTCGGCTCGCTCTTCACGAAGAGGTCGAGCGGGGTCACCTCGGGCAGGGCCACGCTGGCCTCGCCCACGCTCGATCCCGCTTCGTTGAGGTGCCCCAGATAGCCTACGATCTCGCGCCGCAGCGACTGGAAGTGTGTATCGTCGTTCACCGCCTCGCGCTCACGCGGGCGCGGCACGTCAACGGTGAAGATCCTGCCGATATGGGCCGCGGGTGCAGGCGTGAGCACCGCGACCCGGTCCGCCAGCAGCAGCGCCTCGTCCACGTCGTTGGTGACGAGGATAATGGTGCGCTTCTCCTCCTTGCGGATACGCTCGATCTCGTCCTGAAGCTTGGCGCGGGTGAGCGCGTCGAGCGCGGAGAGCGGCTCGTCCAGAAGCAGGATCTCGGGCTCCATCGCCAGCGCCCGGGCGACCGAGACGCGCTGGCGCATCCCGCCCGAAAGCTGCCCCGGCTTGCGGTCCATCGCATGGCCCAGCCCCACGAGCTCCACCTTCTGGCGCACCAGTGCCGCCCGTTCGGCGCGCGAGCGATCCTTGTGCACCGCATCGACCGCCAGCGCGACGTTCTTCTCCACCGTCAGCCAGGGAAAGAGCGAGTAGGACTGGAACACCAGCCCCCGGTCCTTGCCCGGCCCGTCCACCGGGCGACCGTGCAGGAGGATCTGCCCGGCGTCGGGCTCGACCAGCCCGGCGATGGTGGAGATCAGCGTGGTCTTGCCCGCCCCCGAGAAGCCCAGGATCGCGATGAATTCGCCTTCCTCGACATCGAGGTCGATGCCGTCGAGTACCCGCGTCACGTCGCCGGTCTGGCCGGTGTAGGCCTTGGTCACACCCTGGAGCGAGAGGATCGTACCCATGTCTTTGGTCCCTTACGGTAAGAGCAGGAAGTGTGGCGCGAAGGGCCGCGATCAGACCGCGTGGTTGCGGCTGACGAGGTTCTGCAGGGTCATCATCAGGCGGTCGAGCAGGAAGCCGATGAGGCCGATGACGATCACCGCGAACATGATGCGGGCGAGCGACTGGCTGGACCCGTTCTGGAATTCGTCCCAGACGAACTTGCCCAGCCCCGGGTTCTGCGCAAGCATTTCCGCCGCGATCAGCACCATCCAGCCCACGCCCAGCGACAGGCGCATACCGGTGAAGATATAGGGCAGCGAGGACGGCAGGACGAGCTTGGTCAGCTTCTGGAAGGTGCCGAGCTTGAGCACGCGGCCCACATTCAGGAGGTCCTTGTCGATCGACGCGGTGCCCACGGCCGTGTTGATGAGCGTGGGCCACAGCGAGCACAGCGTCACCACAACGGCCGAAATCACGAAGCTCTTGGCCAGCATCGGGTCCGCGCTCGTGACCGTGGCCGAGACGACCATTGTCACGATGGGCAGCCAGGCGAGCGGGCTGACCGGCTTCATGATCTGGATCAACGGGTTGATCGCCGCGTTGAAGATCGGTGAGAGACCGGCGGCCAGACCGATCGGCACGGCCACGACCGTGGCGAGAATGAAGCCGAGCGCCACCGTCTCCAGCGAGGTCACGACCTGGTCGAGGAAAGTCGGCGGGCCAGCGTAATCGAAGGCCATGGCCTGCGTGCCCGCCGCAATGCGCGCATCCTGGGCCGCATAGAACTCGGCCGCTGCCTCGTTCGAGGCCTGCCACTCGCCATAGAGCGCGGCGCCCTGCTCGGCCACTTCCAGCGGCCCCGGCAGCGCGCCGAGCGAAGTATCCACCATCGGCGCCAGCGCGGCCCACAGCCCCAGGAAAGCGAGGATACCGATGACCGGTGCCAGGATCACCTTGGTGTTCTTGGCAAGGAAAGCCTGGACCTTGCCGGGCTGTGCCGCGATCGGTTCCGGCGCCGCGGAGGGTGCGGCTGCGGCCGGCTCGGCCGGGACGGACGGTTGCGTGGCCATGAAAGCCTCCTTGCTCGTGCTATCGGCGCTCGTCCCCGGGAGAGGCGCACTTGGTGCATAGACTGTTGCCATCGTTCTTCTCCTGGAGGCAGCGCTGTCGATCAGCTTCCGGTCACGCCCGAAGCGGACACCTTCTGGCCCTTCTTGAGGCCGATCTTGAACTTGGCGAGGTAGGCGTTGGGCTGCTTGCCATCGTAGGTGATACCATCGATGAAGCCGTCCTGCTCACCCCGGAACCCATCCGTTTCGGGCACATCCTCGGCGGAGATCGTGCCCTTCTCGACGAGCTGGTTGGCCGCGGCGAGGTAGAGATCCGGACGATAGACCGCCTTGGCCTGGTCGAAGTACCACTGGTCGTCGTGGTCGGCGGGAATCTGGCCCCAGCGGCGCATCTGGGTCAGGTACCAGATCGCGTCCGAGTAATAGGGGTAGCCCGCGTAGTTATCGAAGAAGATGTTGAAGCCGGGCGCATCGCGCGTGTCGTCCGCTTCATAGGTAAACTTGCCGGTCATCGAGGCCGCGATCACCGCCTCGTCAGCGCCCACGTAGTTGGGCTGCGAGAGGATCTTCACCGCCTCCTTGCGGTTTGCACCGCCATCGGCATCGAGCCATTCCTGGGCGCGGATGATCGCGCGCAGCATGGCCGAGGTGGTGCCGGGATACTTCTCGGCAAAGTCCTTGCGGATCGAGAAGACCTTTTCCGGGTTGTTGTGCCAGATCTGGTCGTCGGTAACGATCGGCACGCCGATCTTCTTCTGCACCGCAGCCTGGTTCCAGGGCTCGCCCACGCAGTAGCCCTCGATGGTGCCGGCCTCGAGCGTTGCGGGCATCTGCGGAGGCGGCGTCACCGAAAGCTGAACATCGGCCAAGGTGGTCCCCTTGATGTCGCCAGGGGTATAGAAACCGGGGTTGAGACCACCCGCCGCGAGCCAGTAGCGCAGTTCGTAGTTATGCGTCGAAACCGGGAAAACCATGCCCATGTTGAAGGGCTTGCCCTGCTGCTTGAAGCTTGTGACGACGGGCTTCAGGACCGAGGCCGAGATCGGGTGGACGGGCTTGCCATCGGCGCTGCGCTGAAGGTCGCCCTTTACCATGTCCCAGACTTTGTTCGAGACGGTGATCGCGTTGCCGTTGAGATCGAGGCTGAGCGGCGCAATCAGGTCAGCCTTGGTGCCATAACCAATGGTCGCGGCAAGCGGCTGACCGGCGAGCATATGCGCGCCGTCAAGCTGGCCGCCGATCACGCCGTCGAGCAGGACCTTCCAGTTGGCCTGGGGTTCGAGCGTGACGTTGAGCCCTTCCTCGGCGAAGAAGCCTTTTTCCTTGGCGATCGCGAGCGGCGCCATGTCGGTCAGCTTGATGAAGCCAAGCTTGAGCACGGGCTTTTCCACCGCGCCGCCCGCCGATGCGGCCGTGACACCCGGCTGCGTGCTCGTCTCGTCCTTGCTGCCCCCGCATCCGGCCAGAGCCACGCTGGCGAGAAGTGCCCCCACCACCATGCGGCGCGAAAAACCGGACTGCCCAAACTTCGTCATCGAACCAACCCCCAATTCCAAAACCCAAACGCAAAAAACCGCCACGACGAAAGTCCCAAGAGGACCACGACGAGGCGGCTACGGTGCCACGAATTTAAGAAAGTTCAGACCAGCTATACTAAGCACCCATCCTTGGGAGCCCACCGGACTGTTCGCTTAATTTAGTAAGCGATTCGCATGGCAAGCGGCAAGCTCTTTTTGCACTGCACATCGAAATTGCCTGTCAGGGGAGCTGCGCCAGGTATTCTTCGATACGCTGTGGATCAAACACCTTCCCGTCAAAAAAAGCGTTGGACTCCAGGACCATGTTGCCCTGCTGCGTCCCCACAACCGTGGGCGTGACGATGCTGCCTTCGACCTTTGAACTGGCCCCCGGAAGTGGCTCGTTCGTGCCCAGCAGTGCGGCACGATATATGTCGGGACGGAACACGCGCGCCGCCTTGTCGGCGCTCGCGCGGTCGAACGTCAGCCCGTCCCAGCGCACCATCTGCGAATAGAGCCACTCGGCCTGGCTGACCCAGGGAAAGTTCGCCGCTTCCCGGTACTGAAACATGAAATCGGGGTAGTGGATCATCGTGCCACCGCGCGCGATCAGGATCTGGTCGGCAATGGCCCGGCGAATGAGTTCGGGCGAGCCGTCCAGATACTCCGGCCGAGCGAGGATCGCGGCGTTGTGCTCCCAGTTGATGGGGTCCACGAAATGCGCAGCCGCCCGGCACAAGGCGCGGATAAGGCGCAGGACCGCCTCGCGCTTTTCCTCCAGCACCGGTTCGCGCAAGGCCAGCACCTTTTCGACCCCGCGCCGCCAGATCTGCGAGGTGGACAGGACAATCTCGCCCACGCCCTTTTCGACCGCGACACTGTTCCAGGGTTCGCCCACGCAAATGCCATCGACCTCGCCCAGTTCGAGCGCTTCGGCGCAGAATGGCGGAGCCACGGTGGAGATATCGACGTCCTTGTCCGCATGGATCCCGCAGGAGGCGAGCCAGTAGCGCAGCATGTAGTTGTGGCTGGAATAGCGATGGACCACGCCGAAGGTCAGCGGCTTGCCCGCCGCCGCGCGCTCCAGCGCGATCTCGCGCAGCGCCGCGCCCACCTTGACCGGATCGCCCAGCCCTTCCTCGTCCCCGCGCACGCGCTGCGCGAGCTTGGGGGCAAGCGTGATCGCATTGCCGTTGAGACCCAGCACGAAGGGCGCGGCCAGCGGCTGTGCGGGACGCCCGCGCCCCAGCGTTGCGGCAATCGCCAGCGGGGCGATCATGTGCGCGGCATCACTGTGCCCGTAGAGCAGGCGGTCGAGCACGGTCGCCCAGCTCAGGTCCTTGACCAGGCTGAGCGAAATACCTTCGTCCTCGGCAAAGCCATGTTCAAGCGCCAGGATCGGCAGGCAGGCATCCACCAGCGGCAGGAAGCCGATTGTCAGTTGCGTATTCACCTCAAGACACCTCTTGTCGGTCCCCGCCGATCATGTCCCGCTCATCAGTTCGTGGGCGGTGACGACGGCTTCGGCAATGTTAACGATGCGCTTGCCCTGGTCCATCGCGGTCTTGCGCAGTTCGGCATAGGCCTTGGGTTCGGGCAGGCCCTTGCTCTGCATCAGGATGCGCTTGGCCTTGTCGACCAGTTCACGCTCGGCCAGCTTGCCGCGCGCTTCGGCAAGATCGCTCTGCAGCCGGGCAAAGGCGTTGAAGCGCGTGATCGCAAGATCGAGAATGGGCCGGATGCGTCCCGCAGCCAGACCATCGACCACGTAGGACGAGACCCCGGCCTCGACCGAGGCGACGATGGCCTCATCGTCCGCCTCGTCCACGAACATGGCAATGGGGCGCGCCAGCGCGCGGCTCACCGCAAAATACTCCTCGAGCATGTCGCGCGAGGGATTTCCCAGGTTCATCAGCACGATATCGGGATCGATTTCAGCCATGCGCGCGAGCATGCCACGACGCTCGGTGATCACGACAAGGTCGCAATCGGCAAGCTCGGACAGGCCTTCTTCAATGATGGAGGCGCGCGCGGCGCTCTCATCGACAATCGCGATACGCATGCCACTTTACTGCACTGCACCATGGGCGAGATGCAATGGCTAATTCGGCCGGTTCCGAACCTTTAATCCGATCCTCGTCCCTACCCCGCGATTCCGGCACGACTTCTCATAAGCGGTTGAATCCGCCTCCCGAAGTCATCGACGCCCGCCAGGAAGTCATCGAAGGTGAGCAGCACCCCCCCCGTTCCGGGCACCTCGCTCATCTCGTCGAGCATGCGCGCCACGCTTTCGTAGCTGCCCACCAGCGTGCCCATGTTGATGTTCACCGCCCCCTCGGGCGCGGCCAGCTGGCGCACGTTGGTATCGGTGTTGACCGTATCCTTTGCGCCCTGGTCGGCGAGCCACGAGATCGCGTCGATATCGACCCCGTCGTTGTAAAGCTTCCACTTGGCCATGGCCTCCTCGTCGGTCTCGGCCGCAATCACCATGACAAGGACGAACATCGAGACATCCCGGCCCGTCTCGGCAGTGAACCTGGCAAGGCGTTCGTTGTTGGAGGCAAAGGCCCTGGGCGTGTTCACCCCCTTCCCGAGGCAAAAGGCGTAGTCCGCCCATTTCGCCGAGAAGGCGAGGCCGGCATCGGAAGAACCGGCACAGATGATCTTCATGTCCGCGCCCGGCTGCGGGCGCACCAGGCAATCGTCCATGGTGTAATAGTCGCCCTTGAAGTCGCTGCGCCCGGTGTTCCACAAGTCGCGCAGCACGTGGGCGTATTCGTCGAGCACGTCGTAGCGGTTCTTGAAGTGCTCATCGCCCGGCCACAGGCCCATCTGCGTGTACTCGGGCGGTTGCCAGCCGGTGACGAGGTTCATCCCGAAGCGGCCGTGGCTGATCGAATCGATGGTCACGCCCATGCGCGCGGCAAAGGCGGGCGGCAGGATCAACGTCGGCGCGGTCGCGTAGAGCTTGATCTTCTCGGTCACCGAGGCAAGTCCGGCCATGAGCGTGAAGCTTTCCAGCCCGTACTCCCAGAACTCGGTCTTGCCGCCAAAGCCGCGCAGCTTGATCATCGAGAGCAGGAAATCGAGCCCGTGCGCCTCGGCCTTGAGGGCGATCTCCTTGTTGAGATCGAAGCTCGGCTTGTACTGCGGCGCCGTCTCGGAAATCAGCCAACCGTTGTTGTTGATGGGAATGAAGACACCGACCTGCATGGGGGGCTAACTCCTGAGATAATCGAGCACGTAGCGGTTGAAGAGCGCGGCGTCGGTCACGTTGCAGGCGTGGCCGCCCCAAGCGAAGCTGTCGACCTTGGCGTGCGGCACGAAGCCCGCGAGATCGAGCGCGGTGACATAGGGCACCAGGAAATCGTCGCGCGTGGCAATGACCAGCAGACTGGAAAGCGCGGCAAGACCCG
This sequence comes from Novosphingobium mangrovi, assembly GCF_022818885.1. Lineage (NCBI taxonomy): Bacteria > Pseudomonadati > Pseudomonadota > Alphaproteobacteria > Sphingomonadales > Sphingomonadaceae > Novosphingobium > Novosphingobium mangrovi. The sequence continues at coordinate 62,895 of NZ_JALHAT010000002.1, forward strand.
CCGGATCGGGGCTGTAGGCCTGCACCGCCTCGATCCGCTGGACCATGGCGTCCACACCCGGAAAGCTTGCCGCATGGTGGGCCACTTCCGCGGCAAGCTGGGCATCGTGCGAGGCGATCCAGTCGGGCGGATAGAGGAACAGCGGCTGCGCCTCCAGAAACGCCTCCACGCCCGCGCCGTGCAGCAAGGCCAGCCTTGCGGCAAAACAGCGGCGGGTGTGGGGTGACAAGGTCCGCCAGCCGTTGACGACGACCAGCCGCCCGATCCGGTCGGTGCGGATCGCGGTTTCGATCCCGATCGCCCCGCCCAGCGCGTGGCCGATGAAATGCGCGCTAGGGATTTCCAGCGCGTCCATGAGGGCAATGACGTCGTCCGCCATGTCCTCAACGCAAAGTCCGGCAAGCGGTGTACGGTCGCTGCGCCCCGTGCCGCGGTGGTCGTAGGTGATGACGCGGTGGTCCTGCGCCAGAGCCTCGATGTTGGGCGCCCAGTAGGCGCCGCTGCCACCAAGACCGCTTGAGAGGATCAGCGGCGGCGCATCCGGGCTGCCATGCTCTTCGAACCAGAGGCCACCCGTTTCAGGCAAGGTGCGCGACCGAGGCGATCTCGACAAGGAGGTCGGGCTTCACCAGGTCGGCCCGGATGCAGTAGCGTGCCGGCTTGTCGCCCGGAAAGTACTCGGCATAGACCGCGTTGAAGGCGGCATAGTCATCAAGATCTTTGAGGAAGATGTGGTTCATGGCGATGTCGGCCATGGTGCCCCCGGCAGCCTCCACCGTCACCTTGATGACCTCCAGGATGTGCCGGGTCTGCGCCGCAGCATCGCCGACGTGAAGGACCGTGCCCCCTTCCCCCAGCGCCAGCACGCCCGAGACGTAGACCGTGTTTCCCGCCTTCGCGCCTGCCGAATAGGGGGCGATGGGGGGAGGGAACTGCGGCGGATTGATCGGCTCGAACGGCATCTGTCTTTTCCCTCTCTGGTCTGGCTGGCTGTCAGGTTCCCGGCGTCAGTCCGCTGGCGGCAACTGTCCCACGGCGGTACGGAAGTCGGCGAGCGTGCTCACCCAGCCGAAGAATTTCTCGATGTTGTAGAGACTGGCCTCGCGGATGAAGTCTGGGCCCAGGTGATGGACCGCATCCTCCAGCACCACGCCGAAGTATTCGAGGTGGAACCCGTCGCGCAGGGTCGATTCCACGCAGACATTGGTGGCGATGCCCGTGAAGATGAGCGTGCGGATGCCCCGCGCGCGCAGGATCGTGTCGAGCTGCGAATTGAAGAAGGCCGAATAGCGCGGCTTGTGGACGCGAATATCGCCCTCTTTGGGCGTCAGCGCCTCGACAAGCTCATAGTCCCAGCCGCCGCGCGCGAGGAACTTGCCTGCAAGTTCAGGCCGCGCGCGCATGGTCTTGAGGGCATTGGACTTGTGGTAGTTGGGCGATTGCGGCGTGCCCGCTTCGACATAGTCCGCGTCCCAGCCGTTCTGCAGGAAGATGACCGGCATGCCCGCGCTGCGGGCCACCTCGAGCACCTGCGCAATATGGCCGATCACACCGGTTGCAGGCCCCACATCGAAACCCGCCTCGTCGACATAGCCGCCTCTGGAGGCGTAGGCGTTCTGCATGTCGATGACGATGACCGCGCTTGTCGAAGCATCGATGCGCAGGGCTTCGGGGCGGGCAGGCAGCACGACCGAGGGGCCGGAACGCTGCGGGGCGGGATCTACGATCGGTTCGCTCACCCAAGGCAGTATTGAGCAAAGCCGCCTTGCGATCAAGCACATAGATAGCTGTCCAAAGATGCGCGCAAGAACAGGGGAGAGTTGGCCTGCTCACCGCGTCATCGGCTCCTTTGACCCCTTCCGGAATTTCGGAGCGGGAACAAATGCCGACGTCGCGCCTTGCTTTGGGCACACACCACCCCGTTCCCCCGAAGGTCGCACGAGGGCCGCGCCGACAAGGCCAAGCGCCCCCTTCGCATAACAAAGGACTTGCCTCGTGAAATACGCCCCCATCCTCGCCCTCGCGACGCTCTCGATGGCGCTCGGCGCCTGTGCCTCGGACCGCTACGGCCGCGGCGGTTATGGCTATAACGACCGCTATGGCTCCTCGCGCGGCTATCGCCTGGGCGACAACGACCGCATCTACCGCGCGCGCGACGGGCACTACTACTGCAAGCGCAAGGACGGCACCGAAGGCGCGATCATTGGCGGCCTGGCGGGCGGCGTTCTGGGCAATCTCATTGCGCCCGACGGCTCCAAGACGCTCGGCACGCTGCTGGGCGCGGGCGGCGGCGCGCTGGCGGGCCGCGAGATCAGCCGCGATGACATCCAGTGCCGCTGATCCGCGCACGCAGGCGATGACATCCGTTCACGGGTGACACCAACAGGGCCGCTCCGGTACGATGCCGGGGCGGCCTTGCTGCATGGGGCGCCCGCCCCATGGCCAGGCGTGGGCGCCACGACAGGAATTGCACGAACCGGGAGAGGCCTTGATGATCACCGTCCACCACCTCAACAACTCGCGCTCGCAGCGGGTGATCTGGATGCTGGAGGAACTGGACCTTCCGTATGAGATCCGGCGCTACGAACGCAACGCCAAGACGATGCTCGCGCCCCCTGAACTGCGCCGCGTCCATCCCTTGGGCAAGTCACCGATGATCGAGCACGAAGGCCGCACGCTGATCGAGAGCGCGGCGATCTGCGAATACCTGGTCGATCTTGCCGGAGGGCGCATGGGCGCGCCCGCGGGTCTGGAGGACAAGCTGCGCTACCGCCAGTTCCTGCACTACGCCGAAGCCTCGATGATGGTCCCGCTTCTCCTGAAGCTCATCATCGGACGCATCCCGATCATGGGGAAGATGGCGGCAAAGAAGATCCAGCCGATGATCAAGCTGCACCTGGACTTTGTGGAGAGCGAACTGGTTTCGCGCCCCTGGTTCGCCGGGGACGACCTGACCGCGGCCGACGTGATGATGAGCTTCCCCTTGGAAGCGGCCTGCGTGCTGGCGGGCCTTGATGCGCAGAGCCATCCCCACATCAGCCAGTGGCTCGACACGGTGCACGCTCGCCCGGCCTACCAGCGCGCGCTGGAGGCCGGAGGAGCCTACGATTACGCCTGAGTGGAAACCTCAGTCGTCCTGGACGACCGGAAGCCAGACCGCGCTCGCTGCCTCGCCGCCGCGCTGCACGGTTTCGGTCGCCTTCTGGTAGTCCTGTGGCTGCGCCTTCATGATCGAGGGCGCCCAGCCTTGCGGGTTGCGGTCATAGAGCGGGAACAGACTCGACTGGACCTGCACCATGATGCGGTGTCCGGGCAGGAAGACATGGTCGATGTTGGGAAGCGACCATTTGAAGTTGTAGCTCTTGCCCGGCTCCAGCGGCGCAGGGGTCGCAAAGCCGTGGACGTAGCGCCCGCGGAAGATCTCGATCCCCATCGGCAGCTGGTAGCCCGCCATCTGCGGCTTTTCCGAGTACTCCTCCGGGTAGACGTCGATCAGCTTGACGACGAAGTCGCTGTCCTCGCCGCTGGTGAAGGCGTGCAGGTCCACCTTGGGCGCGCCCTTGATGTGGACGGGCTGCGCGAGCGCTGAAGTCGAGTAGCTCAGCACGTCGGTGCGGCTTTCGGCAAAGCGCTGGTCCTGCACCAGCCAGGTGCGCCATTCCTCCCCGCTCATGTGGATCGGGCGCGGCAGCATGGGGACGGGCTTGGCCGGATCGGAGACGTAGCTGTCCTCGCCTGCTTCCGGCTTGCTCCACGAGAGGCCGAAATCACCAGCCAGATAAAGCGGTGTATAGGCCCCGCCCGGCCATTCCTGCGAGACCTCCCAGCGATTGGTCCCTGTTGCATAGGTCAGCACTGGCGGCGTGTCGCAGGCGGGCGCATCGGTCTTGAGATGGCAATCAAGAAAGGGCTTCATCCAGCGCGTGCGGAACTGGAGGCCGGTATCGCCTTCCCAGTCCAGCGCGCCGAGCGAGCGCGCCTCGTAGTTCACCTGCGAGTGCCGCCAGGGCCCGATCACCAGGCTCACCATGTCGTTGTTGGTGTCCTTGGGCTCCAGCGCCTTGTAGACGGCAGGCGCGCCGTAGCTGTCCTCCTGGTCCCACTGCCCGACCACCAGCATCGTGGGGACACTGAGCGGGCGCGCGGCGAGCAGCTTGTCGACCGCCTGCCCCTGCCACCAGGCATCGTAGGAGGGATGCTCCAGCACCTTGCGGATCGCCGGGATATCGAGCAGCCCGTAGGTCCTGGCGTAGTCGTAGGCCGAGCCGGCCTTCAGATAGGCGGCGTAGTCCTCGCCCGAGCCGCGCGGCACCGAGCCACCACCCTTGGCAACCGTCTGCGAGAGATCGTAGTCGTAGCCGAAGGTGCGGAAGGCGCCGTTGTGGAACCAGTCATCGCCCATCCAGCCATCGACCATCGGGCTCTGCGGCACCGAGGCCTTGAGCGCGGGGTGCGGATCGATCAGCGCCATGAGCGAGGTAAAGCCCAGGTACGAAGACCCGATGATCCCGACCCTGCCGTTGCTCACCGTCACGTTCTTCACCAGCCAGTCGATCGTGTCGTAGGCATCGGTGGCGTGGTCGACCTTGGTGGGATTGAGCGGCCCACGCAGGGGACGGTTCATCACATAGTCGCCCTGCGATCCGTCCAGCCCGCGCACGTCCTGATAGACCCGGATATAGCCGTCGTTGACGAACTCCTTGTCCATGACGGGCAGGATTTCCTCGATCTTCTGGCTGCGGTTGCGGCTCGTCGCGCGCCCTGCGTTGTAGGGTGTGCGGCTGAGCAGGATCGGCCCATCGCTGGTCCCCTTGCGGTAGACGATGACGGTGAAGAGCTTCGTGCCATCGCGCATCGGCACCATGACCTCGCGCCGCACATAGTCGGCCTGCGGACGCACCCAGTCGTATGCGTCGACCTGGTCGTTGGCCATGGTGTCGAGCGTATCCTGGGCCGGCGCCGCCGAGGTTGCGAGCGTGGGGAGAACGAGAGCGAGGGAAGCCGCGCCAAGGGCGGCGGTGCGAAGCGTGCGGGCGATCATGACGAAGGCGATGGACCGTGGCGCGCCCACGGTCAAGCGCGCCCCTGCGCTCTACGCCGGGGCGTCCCCGATCAGGCCCCGATCCGTCCTCGCCCCCTTAATCCTCGGCGTCGTCGTCCTCGCTGTCCTGCACCTGCGTGGGCATTGGCCCCTTGGGCACCGTCTGCGACACCTCGCGGTGCGTGTCGGCAAGGCTGGTGTCGGGCTTTGCCTGCACTCCGGCGGCCGCATCCTGCCCGCCTTCGCGCACGAGGTGCAGCGTGCGGGTCGGGAAGGCGATACCGATCCCCTCCTTCTCCAGCCGCGCAAAGATCATCAAGAGGAGGTCCTGCTGGATCACCAGGCTCTCATCGTAGTCCGCCGCTTCCATGTAGGCGAAGACCTCGATGTCGAGCGAACTGGCGCCGAAGGCCACAAAGCGCGCACGGTGGCCCGGCTTGGCGATGCGTTCGTGCTCTTCCAGCACGCCTTCCACGATCTCGACAGCTTCGAGCAGCTTGGCCGACCCGATCCCGTATTCCACGCCTACGGTGGGGTTAAACAGGAAGCGGTCGCGCTTGGCGTAGTTCTCGATGTTCTGCGAGGACAGATCGCCGTTGGGAATGGTGACGACCGTGCGCGCCAGCGTGCGAATGCGGGTGGAGCGGATGCCGATGTCCTCGACCGTGCCCAGGATATCGCCGATCTTGCAGAAGTCGCCGATCTGCACCGGCTTGTCGGCGATGAGCGAGACCGAACCGACGAAGTTCTCGACCGTCTTCTGCGCACCCAGGGCCAGGGCGATACCGCCGATACCCAGCGCCGCGATCCCCGTCGTCACGTCGATCCCGAAGGTGTCGAGAATGGCGACGAGCACCCCGAACAGGAGAAGGATCTTGGCCGCACGGCGCAGCAGCGAGGCGACCGAGACGACCTGGCGCTGCCCGCGCGCCTCCATGCGGGTGATGACCGTGCGCGAGATCGCGTCGATCAGGCGCACCAGCAGCCAGGTCAGCGCGGCGGCGGCGAAGAGGCCGATGTACTTGAGCATGAACTGGCGCGCGATGATCGAGACCGGCAGGCTGTCGGCCCAGAGCTGGAAGACGACCGTGGCCAGGAACAGGCTGAACGGCGGCATCGCCGCGCGGGCGAAGGCAACCCCCGCTTCGGCCTTGGGCCCGCGCACCAGCCGCTCGGCAAGCGCGACAAGCGCCATCGAGATCAGCTGGAAGCCGATGAACACGGCTGCGGCCAGTCCGATCAGTACGCCCCAGTCGGTCACGCTGGCCCCGGCCACGGTCAGTTCGCCGCTTTCCTCGGGCGAGGTGGTTTCCGGGTTCAGCCGTCCCACGATATCGCCCGTCTGGCGCGAGACCTGCCAGATCATCGCGCCTTCCGACGACTGCGTGCGGGTGAGCATGATCGGCGTCTTGCCCTCATCGCCCAGGTGGCCGACGTATTCCTGCTCGGCGGGCAGGTCATCATCGAGCACGCCCTCGGGCTTGTCGGAGAGCGCCGCGAAAGTGTTGAGCGAGCCCCCCTTGTCGAGCAGCGCCTGCAACTGGCGCGCCCGCTGGGCGCCATGCTCGGCATCCTCGAAGAAGCGGTCCACCCGCGCATCGTCTCCGGCCGCGAGCGCTTCGATCAGGCCCTGCACCATCGAACGCGGCGTGGTCCGTCCATAGGGATCGGCTACCGGCTCCTGCGGTGCAGGAGCCTGCCCTTCTGCGTTGGCGTTCTCGTCCGGCGCATCGGGTGTCACCGCATCGGCTGCTTGCGCCACGGGCGAGCTTTCCTGCGCGGCCAGCGGCAAGGCGGGGAGCGCAAGCAGGAGAATAGGCATCAACAAACGCAGGAAACGGGACATCACGACCGAACAGGCTCCAGTTGCGGGCCCTAGCAGAGACTGGCCCATCGGGCTCCTAAACGGATGAGCCACAGGCCGGTTGCCGCAGCCCACCGCGACACGTCCTCCAGTCGCCGCGTGCATCTGTGCACACTCCGTTTCGCTGCGCGCTTGTGTCCTGTTTCGCGCGGCTTACTATGCCCTACCATGCACACCCGGTCCCTTCTGTCGCTGGCCCTGGCGCTGGCCGCGAGCCCTCTCCTCTCCACGCCCGCGCAGGCAAATTCGCCCACGCCGCCTGCCATCTCGGTCGATGCGGCGCGGATCGCGCGCGATGTGACGACCCTGACGGAAGACGTGTTCGAGGGCCGCGCGCCGGGAACGCGCGGCGATGACCGCACCATCGGCTACCTCATCGCGCGCATGCAGGACCTTGGCCTTGAACCGGCCGGGCCGGACGGCAGCTGGGTCCAGCCCGTCCCCCTCCTCCACACAGCGCTCGGCAAGGCGCGCACGCTTTCCTTCGCCACACCGAAAGGCGAACTGGCCGTCGATCAGACCAAGGACATCTACGTCTCGACCCTGCGCGGCGAAGACAGCGCGGTGCTTGCGCAAGCACCTGTCATCTTCGTGGGCTACGGCGTCGATGCGCCCGAGCGTGAATGGGACGATTTCAAGGGCATGGATCTTGCCGGCAAGGTCCTCGTCTTCCTCGTCAACGACCCCGATTTCAACGCCACCTCGGACATGGATCCCTACGGCAAGTTCGGCGGGCGCACGATGACCTACTACGGGCGCTGGCGCTACAAGTTCGAGGAAGCCGCAAGGCAAGGCGCAGTCGGCGCGCTGGTGATCCACGAGACCGAAGGCGCAGGCTACGGTTGGAACGTGATCGAGAGCCCGGGCGGCGAGAACTTCGACGTCGTCAAGCCAGCTGACCAGGTCACCCCGCTCCAGCTCCAGGGCTGGATGTCGGGCGAGACGGCACAGGACCTCTTCACCCGCGCCGGGCTCGATCTGGCGGCCCTCCAGGCGCAGGCCCGTTCGAAGGACTTTCGCCCCGTGCCACTGGAAGGCGTGACCTTCTCCGCCGACGTTCCCGTCACCCACGAGGAGATCACCAGCCACAACGTGCTCGGCAAGATCCCGGGCACCACCCGCCCTGACGAGGCCGTGATCTACGGCGCGCACTGGGACGCCTACGGCAAGGGGCAGCCTGACGAACTGGGCCGCATCTACCGGGCGGGCGCCAACGACGATGCGCTGGGCGTCGCAGCCCTGCTCGACATCGCACGCGTGATGAAGGCGCGGCCCGCGCCTGCGCGCTCGGTCGTCTTTGCCGCCTGGACCGCAGAAGAGCGCGGCCTGCTGGGCTCGGAATACTACGCGGCCAATCCCGTCCTTCCGCTCGAAAAGACCGTGGCCAACCTTGCCATCGACATTCTCCAGACCGCGGGCCCTGCGAAGGACGTGATCCTCGTCGGCGAAGGGCAGAACACTCTGGAAGACGACATGGTGCGCGTGGCCGCCACGCAAGGACGCACCGTCACGCCCGAGGGCCTGCCCGAGCGCGGGCTGTTCTACCGCGCCGACCACTTCTCCTTCGCCAAGCGCGGCGTGCCGGTGATGCTGCTCATGGGCATTGCCGGAGCCGCCGACCTTGAAGACGGCGGGCGCGAGGCAGGCCAGGCCTGGATCGATGCCTATACCGGGGACTGCTACCATCAGGCCTGCGATGCCATCGGACCGGACTGGGACCTCGCGGGCGCGGTGCAGGACATCGACCTCATCGGCCAGATCGGATGGGAGCTGGCGAGCACGCCGCGCTGGCCGCAGTGGAAGGCCGGCTCTGAATTCAAGGCCCGGCGCGAGGAAAGCGCGGCCGCGCGCAACTGAGCCCCCCTCGTGCGTGCCCTTCCCCTCACCGCCGCCCTCGCCTGCCTCGCCCTGAGTGCCTGCGGGGGCGGTACGAAATACCGCCCGGTCAGCGACACTCCTGTGCGCATCGGGCCCAGCTACCAGGTGCGCGGGGAACGCTACACGCCGCGTGCACAACCCGACTACGACATGCTCGGCTATGCCGCCTGGTACGGCAGCGAGAGCGGCAGCCAGACCGCCAACGGGGAGAAGTTCCACCCGGCCTGGATCACCGCGGCGCACCGCGACCTGCCGCTGCCGACCTACGTCGAGGTCACCGCACTCGACACCGGACGGCGCATCCTCGTGCGGGTCAACGATCGGGGGCCGTTTGCCGCACGCTCGCGCATCATCGACCTCTCGCGCGGCGCAGCCGAGGAACTGGGCATCCGCGCCAAGGGTGTGGCCGCCGTACGCGTACGCCGTGTCGAGCCCGAGGCGAAGGACCGCGAGCGCCTGCGCGAAGGCAAGCCTGCCCGCAAGCTCCCCGCGATCGACTCCCGGGCGCTCGGCAACCTGCAACGCCAGTTCGAACGCGGTGTCGGCGCGCTCTGATCTTTTTCCGACACGGGAAAATACATGTCGTAAAGCCTACACGGCCATGTCGTGTCGCCACCCTTTGGCCGATCCGCGCGCGGCGGGAGAGAGGCTGCGCCTAGAAGTTGCTCAGGTGCCCTTCCCGCTTCGCCGCGGCCCGCCCTGCGGCGGCCAGGGCCTTGGCCTTGCCCGGCGGAGAAACGCGCGAAACCAATCGGTTGAGGTCTCCGCCACCGCAGCGCGGGCACGCCGCGGCATCGCCGGAACGCACCAGTAGTTCAAACTCGGCAGAGCAGGATGGGCAACAAAAATCGTAGATCGGCATGGGCCCTCGCAGGATTGGCGTTTCACGTCTGCGCGCCATGAAGCGAAAAATATGCCAGCCGCCGGGAACCAATCCGAGTAGCTCCACGTTCTCCTCTCTGGATAGAGGAGAAAAACAATGAACATCGGAGCCGAAATGCCGTTCCGCCGCTCGAGCTTCAGCCGGAAGACCGGATCGCTCATCCTTGATCGCGAACGCGAAGACCGCGCGCGCAAGGACACCGAGAAGTCGGACTTCCGCATCTGGAGCCAGGGGCGCTTCCGCAAGCTCTGACAGCCGGGCCCCAGGGCCTTATACTCCCCCTTGTCCCGATATCGCCGGGGTGGTCGCCCGCTCCGGCGGTTGTCGTGCGTCCATCCCGTGGCTTACTGCGCCCCGCAAGATCATGTCTCCATACGCCTAGTCCGGACACACAAATGAGGCCGGAACACCGTTCTGTGCAACCGGGTCATCCTGCCTCAGATCAGACTTGCAAAGGCCCCTCCACCACGCTTGATTGCCGCCCATGACATAGTCTTCAGGCCGGGCAACCCGGCGCAGAAAAGAACGCCGGCACGCCTCCCCCAACACCCCCGTCGCATGCCTGAAGACCCTTCGGAGAATGACCTGATGAAAAAACGGCTCCTTGCAGCCGCAGCGCCCGCTGTCCTCGCCACTCTTGCCCTTTCGGGAACAGCTGCCATGACCATCTCCCCCGCACATGCCGCGAGCGAGACCGCCTACGACGGAATTTTCGCCCAGCCGAGCACGCTTCCCTTCCAGGCCCCCGACTTCCCGAAGATCCGCGATGCCGACTGGCAACCCGCGATCGAGGCCGGCATCGCCCAGAAGCGCGCCGAGATGAAAGCCATTGCCGACAATCCCGAAGCGCCGACCTTCGAGAACACGCTCGTCGCCATGCAGCGCGCAGGTGTCCTTTACGACCGCGTTTCCAACGTCTTCGGCCAGCTTACCTCGGCGGCAACGAACGACACGCTCGACGCCATCGACACCGCGATCTCGCCGCAGGTCTCGTCCATGCAGGACGACATCTACCTCGACCCCAAGCTCTTCGCCCGGGTCAAGGCCGTCCATGACAGCGCCGCAGGCCAGTCCCTGACCGGCGAAGACGCGATGCTGCTCAAGACCGAGTACGCCAAGTTCGTCCACCGCGGCGCGCTCCTCTCGGCCGCGAAGAAGGCCGAGCTCAAGGCGATGAACACGCAGATCTCCAAGCTGGAGACCGAGTTCGCACAGCAGCTGACCCAGGCCAACAACGCCCACGCTGTCGTCTTCGACAGCGCCGAGGAGCTCGCCGGGCTTACCGAGGGCCAGATTGCCTCGGCCGCGAAGCGCGCCAAGGACGAAGGCAAGCCGGGCAAGTACGTCCTGCCGCTGATCAACTTCACCCAGCAGCCCGTGCTCGCCAGCCTCACCAACCGCGACAGCCGCCGCCGCGTCTTCGAGGAAAGCATCAACCGCGCGTCCTCGGGCGATGAATTCGACACCACCGGCATCGTGACGAAGCTGGCCACGCTGCGCGCTAAGAAGGCCGAGCTGCTAGGCCAGCCGAACTTCGGCACGTTCCAGATGTACGACCGCATGATCAACACGCCCGAAAAGGCAATGGCGTTCATGACCGGCTTCACGCCCGCACTGCGCAAGACGCAGGACCGCGAGGCCGCACTGCTGCTCGAGGCTGCCAAGGCCGATGGCGTGACCACGCTCCAGCCCTGGGACTGGACCTATTACGCCGAGAAGGTGCGCAAGGCGAAGTACGACCTCGATGAAAGCGCGATCAAACCCTATTTCGAGGTTTACAACGTGCTGGAAAACGGCGTGTTCTACGCCGCGAGCCAGACCTATGGCATCAGCTTCGAGCGCCGCACCGACATCCCCGTCTACCACGAGACGATGCGCGTCTACGAAGTGACCGACAAGGACGGCAGCGCGCTCGGCCTGTTCTACTTCGACCCGTTCTCGCGCCCCTCCAAGCGCGGCGGTGCGTGGATGAACAACTTTGTCGAGCAGTCCGACCTTCTCGGCAACACGCCTGTCATCACCAACACGCTCAACATTGATCCGCCTGCCGAGGGTGAGCCGGCGCTGGCGAGCTGGGACAACGTGACCACGATGTTCCACGAGTTCGGCCACGCGCTCCACGGCTTCTTCGCAAGCCAGACCTACCCGGCGCTCTCGGGCACCAACACCGCGCGCGACTTCGTGGAGTTCCCGAGCCAGTTCAACGAGAACTTCGCGACCGTTCCCGAAGTGCTGGCCCACTACGCCAGGCACTATGAGACCGGCGCACCGCTGCCCGAAGGTACGATCGACAAGATCAACGCGGCCGCCAAGTTCAACCAGTCGGTCGGCTTTGGCGAGACGCTGCAGGCAGCCATGCTCGACATCAAGTGGCACACGCTGAGCCCCGAGGAAGCGGCGCAGGACCCGATGGCGTTCGAGAAGCAGGCGCTCTACTCGATGGGCCTTCGCACCGATCTCATCCCGCCGCGCTACCGCACGCCGTACTTCCGCCATATCTGGGACAACGGCTATGCCTCGGGGTACTACTCGTACATCTGGACCGAACTGCTCGCCCACGATGGCTGGGACTGGGTCGCCAAGCATGGCGGCATGACCCGCGCCAACGGCGACCACATCCGCGAAAGCTTCCTGGGCCAGGGCCATTCAAAGGACCTCGACGTGCTCTACCGCGACTTCACCGGCCACGATCCCGAGATCGAGCCGATGCTCGAGGCACGGGGCCTGTCGGAGAAGTAAGACACCGCATCCGCCACGAAACGAAAAAGGGGCAGAAGGCGCCAAGCCTCCTGCCCCTTTTTCGTGTGTCCATGCCCGCCTTCCCGCGGGCGGATCACCTAGTCGAGAATGCGCATCCCCCGCTCGCTCGCTGGCGAGGGCGAGGCGATCGAAAGCGCACGTTCGCCCGGATCGCCCAGCCACTGCGCGCGGCACTTCCAGATGCGGCTGACAATGTCGCGGGTCAGCGCGGTCTCGGGCGGCCCGTCGGCAACGACCTCGCCCTTGTCGAGCACGACCACGCAATCGGCATGGTTCATCGCGGTGGCAAGATCGTGGAGAACCAGCACCACGCCCCGCCCCTGCTGCGCCTGCTGGCGGAAACGGCGCATCAATGCGGCCCCGTGCCCAAGGTCCAGGCTGGCGAGCGGCTCATCGGCCAGAAGCCAGCCGGGCTGGGTCGCCAGCACGCGTGCCATGAGCGCCCGCGCCCGCTCACCGCCGGACAATCGCGAGACCGGACGATGGCGAAGCTCTTCCAAATCCATCGCCGAAATCGCGTCCTCGATAGCCTGCGCATTTTCCCCGGCAGGCGCATCGCTCCAGGGTAGACGGCCCAGGGAGACGAGCACTTCCACCGCCACGTCCCAGGCGACGTCGGGGGCCTGGGGCAGATAGCCCAGCCACTGCGCTCGCTCGCGCGGGGACTTGAAGCGCATGGGCCGCTCCCCCAGCATGACCCGGCCCGAAGTGGTCTCCTGCAGGTCCGCAAGACAGGACAGCAGCGTCGACTTGCCCGCCCCGTTGGGTCCGCAGATCGCGGTGATCATGCCGCGGCGGCACTGGATCGAGACATCGCGCAGGCGCTCGCCCACGCTGAGGTTTTCCGTCGCCAGGCTCACCAGCTCAGTCCTTTACGCATGCGCAGCAGCAGGACGAGGAAGAAGGGCGTTCCCAGAAGGCTGAGCGCGATGCCCAGACGCAGCTCTCCACTGGCAAGCGGGAGAATACGGCACAGGCAATCGGCGACCAGCAGCAGCAGAGCCCCCGCAATCGCACTCGGCACCAGCAGCGAACTCGGCCGCCGGTCGGTCAAGGGGCGCACGAGGTGGGGCACCATGAGCCCCACGAAGCCGATGATGCCGGCCACCGCCACCCCTGACCCAATGATGAGACCAACCCCGGCGATGATCTGCAGCTGCAGGGTCAGCGGATCGACACCGAGCGAACGGGCCGCCGCTTCGCCCAGCGTCAGGGCATCGAGGCTGCGCCGCGCGGCGTAGATCGCCGTCGCACCGGCGAGGGTACAGGGCACCGCGATCCAGACTTCGCGCCAGGACCGGTCCGCCAGCGCCCCCATCATCCAGGTGACGATCTCGGTCATGGCGAAGGGTGAGGGCGAAAGACTGATGGCCAAGCTCATCAAGGCCCCAGCCAGGCTGGAGACCATGAGGCCCGCCAGCGTAAAGAGGGCCACCCCGCCCCCGCGCCCGGCAATGAGGGCGAGCAGCAGCATCGCCCCCGAAGCTCCCAGCAGCGCGAATACCGGGAGCAGCCAGGGCGAGGCCGCGTAGCCGGTCCAGAAACTGAGCACTGCGCCCAGCGCCGCGCCCGGCGCAATGCCGAAGAGCCCCGGGTCGGCGAGCGGGTTGCGCAGGTAGGCCTGCATCGCCGCCCCGGTGAGCCCAAGCCCGGCCCCCAGCGTGACGGCCAGGACCGCGCGCGGCAGGCGCAGGTGCATGAGGATGAGCGAGGCGTTGTGCGTCTCGGGCGCAAGCGGGTTGATCCATACGCGCCCCGCCAGAAGCGAGAGCGGCACGACAAGGGCAAGCCCGAGGAGCAACAACAGGTTGAGGCGAAGCTGGGTCATGTGTCCTTCTGCACAAAGCCCGTTGTGTGCTCCGCGTCCTCTGCGCCTTCGCGCGTGTCCACGTGACGGCCAAGCCAGGCCCGGCGCGCGCGGCCCAGCCGGTCGAGCAGACGTGGCACGGTCGGCCCGCCACACCAGATCAGCGAGCGCGAGAGCGGGACCCGCAGCGTGTCCTTCATATCGGCCAGAACCGGGTGATGGAGCATGCGGTCCTCCTCGGCAAGAGGATTGCCGACCGCGAAGATAACGCGGGGTGGATCCGCAAGCACCTGTTCCAGAGGCAGAAACTCAGCCTGCCCAAGACCGCGTGCGCCCGCGCTGTTGACGAATCCCGAATGTTCAAGAAGGTCCACAACCAGGGTGTCGTTGCCCGCAACCAGCCCCGCCGATTCCCAGACCAGCGAGGGCACCGGGGGCCAGCCCTCCGGCGCGGCGTTGCGCCTGAGCGCGTCGTCAATCCGCGCGACAAGCCGTTCGCCTGCCGCCTTATCCCCGCTCAGCTTTGCCAACATCCGCACCTGCTCGCGCGCGCCCTCCACGTCCGAGACGATGGGTTCAAGGACGACCCGGATGCCCAGGTCCCGCAGCGCATTGGCCGTCGGCGGGGCCAGGAAGCTCCCTGCCACCACCACATCGGGGGCGAGCGCGGCCACCTCCTCGACCGAGCCCGAGACCCCGCGGTAGCGCGCGGCAGCCTCCAGCCCCATCGAAGTGCTGGAGGGATCGTGGCTGTAGCCGGAAATCGCGAGCAGCTGGCCGGGCGCGGTAACCTCGGCCAGGATGGCATCGGTGCAGGGGTTGAGCGAGACGATGCTCGGTCGCTCTTGTGCCGATGAAGCCCCTTCCCCCTGCTCCTGCGGACGTGCGGGCGCGCCGCTGCACGCGCTCAGCAGCAAGGTGCCAAGGAGCGCGCAGCCCGCGCGCGCCATAGCGGCACGCCAGGAAGCAGGGGGAAAGGCGCAGGTCACATCTTCACACGCACACCCGCATAGGCCGAGCGGCCCGGCGTGCCGTAAGTGCGCACCACTTCGTAGTGCTCGTCGAAGAGGTTCTCCATGCGCGCGAAGACCTCGACGTTCTGCGTGACCGCAAACGAACCGCGCAGGTTCACCACGGTGTTGCCCTCAACGTAGTAGGTCTGCGCAGCATCGTCCCAGCGCGCACCGCCCACGCGCAGCTCCGCGCCAAGGCGCAGACCGCCCTGGCCATTGACGTCCCAGCGCTTGTCGAGGCTCGCGGTCATGTTGCTCTTGGTGCGGCGCGGCAGGCGCGCGCCGGTCAGCGTGTTGGTGGCATCGAGGTAGGTATAGGCCAGGTTCATGTCGAAACCCTGCCAGTCGATCACCTGCATGCCCAGTTCCACACCCTTCGCCCGCGCCCGGCCAATGTTGTAGTAGTTCCACTGAGCCAGATCATAGTCGATCATGTTCTTGGTCTTGCGATCGAAATACGTGACCGAGAAAAGCCCGGCGCCGCCGGCGAAGGGCTGCTCCACGCCGACATCCCAGCTCTTGGACGTCTCGGCCTCCAGCGCGCGGTAGCCCGCGTTGGTGTAGAGCTGGTAGAGCGAGGGCGCCTTGAAGCCTTGGCCGTAACTCGCGCGCACGACCGGGCCATCCTCGCCCGCGAAGGCATAGGCGCCGTTGACGGCAAAGGTGGTGCGGTCGCCAAACTGCGAGTTATCGTCGTAGCGAAGCCCACCGTTCAGCGTCAGCCCCGCGACCGGACGCAGCGTCAGGTTGGCAAAGAAGCTGTCGATGGTCATCGAATCGTTGGAATCGTAAGTGTCCGAGAAGTCCTGCGTCTCGGTCTCCGCGCCCAGCAGCAGCGTCACCGCCTCGATCGGCGTGAAATCGACCTGGCCTTCGAAGCGCTCGTTCTTGCCGTTGGTCTCATAGGGGCCCCAAGCCGCGTCGTCGGAGATGCGGCGGGTATCGACCACGCCATAGCCCACACGGGCATGAAGGCGATCATCGAGCCCGTCATACCGGATATTGGCATAGCCGGTGAGATCGCGCTTGAACCCGACATTGAGCGCGTCCGCGCCGGTGTTGTCGTAGTCGTAGTTGGCGCGGGTCCAGAAGGTACCGCCGTCGATGGACAGGCCCTCGGTCAGCTCCAGCTGCGCGCGTGCGTTGAGGCTCTTGCTTTCAAAGCCGTCCTTCTCGGTGCCGCCACGATCCTCGTTGAAGGCGGAATAGCCGTCGCCCTTGAGCCAGTTGCCGCCCACCGTCAGGCCGACCGGACCGACCAGGCCCGCTGCCGAGGCCGAGACCTGGCGGCGATCACGCCAGCCGTATTCGGCGCTCGCGCGGCCGTGCCACTGCTCGTCGGGACGCTGGGTGACAAGGTTGATGACACCGCCAATGGCCCGGCTGCCATAGAGCACGCCCGAGGAGCCGCGCACCACCTCGACCCGGTCGAACTGACCGATGGTGAGCGCGCCGAAGTCAAAGCCGCCGCCCACGTCGCCCGGATCGTTGACGCGCACGCCGTCGATCAGGACCAGGCTCTGCGCGTTGTCGGCACCGCGGATGAACACGCTGGAAGGCTGGCCGAAGCCGCCCGAGTTGGTGACCTGCAGGCCCGGCAGGCGCGACAGCACTTCGCTGGCGGTGGTCGCCTGGGTGCGCTCGATGTCCTCGCGCGTCACCACGCTGACCGACTGGCCGACCTGGCTCAGCGGAACTTCGGTGCGCGTCGCGGCGACCACGATCGTCTCGTCGAGCGGCCCGGCCTCGGCGGCCTGCGCACAGACAGGTGCGAGGACCACGCCCAATGCGGCGCCCACGAAATAACGGCTCTTCATGTCATACCCCTTCCGGAACCCCCTGAACGTGTGGCCGTTCATGGCGGAAGGATCGCGCCGGTCCCGAAGTGGCGCCCCATACCGCTGCCCACCGGTCCCCTCGCCCGGTTTGCAAACGACGACCCCGGGCAGGTCTCCTGGCTTTCCGGATCGATGCATCCCCGTCCGGCCTTCCCGATTGCTCAGTGGCGCGAATGGAGGGGATGCTCCCCGGTCACAGTTGCGGGGGCAGCGCCGGAGTTGCAACCGGCTTCCCTCTTAGGCCTGCCCCCGCGTCCACGCGGGCAGGCAACCCGTGGCGTGCGCGCGGCCTTTAGGTGCGCTATGGGGAAATTGCAACTCAAAGACCTCTCGCCCTGCAATCATTGCGCTCTGCCATCTTGGCAGGTTGCAGAGGCTTTCTTAAAGCCTTTGCCCTTACCTTGGCGAACCTTGATGTATGTACCGAGGTGGGACGCGGCTCACAGTCGTGACGGCGCCCCACGATGCTTGACGTATAGAGAGTGCCGCCAACGCTCGTGCCCCTGTCCGATATGGGGGGTGGGCGAACCAAGGATCCGGACCAAAACCCCATGTCGCGCGTGCCTGCCCTGCCCGATCTTCGCGATGGCCGCCCTGCCGACTTCCAGGGACGCTTTGCCCGCAAGCGCCGGTCCCGCGGAATCATCGGCCGCACCGCCGCACCGCGCCGCGCCTACACCAGGCGGATCGGAACCGCACTCACGATGGCCGCCCTCACCGCCTTCGCCATGCCCGGCACCTGGGAACGCTTCCGCATCGCCAACGCGGCCACCCAGCACCACACGCCCGATCCCATGCCGTTCGAGCAGGCGGGAGCCAGCTTCCCGGGCTCGGCGTTCTACTATCTCGAAGCGGACAAGGCCGCCCAGGGTGAAGGGCTGACAGGCACGATTGTCGGGCACGCCATCGGGCAGAGCCCTACAGCGCAGGCCCTCCACGTCCTCGACCTACCCTTCACCAGTTCGCCGACCGACCGCGCCCGCGCACTGCAATGCCTGACCAGCGCAATCTACTACGAAGCCGCGAGCGAGCCTGACGCCGGACAGCGCGCCGTCGCCCAGGTCGTCCTCAACCGCCTCGCCCACCCCAGCTACCCCGACACCGTGTGCGGCGTCGTCTATCAAGGGTCCGAGCTTGGCACGGGCTGCCAGTTCTCTTTTACCTGCGACGGCTCGCTGTCCCGCCGCCCCGCAACCTACTTCTGGAACCGGGCCGAAGCCGTGGCGAGGGGCGCGCTGTCGGGCGAAGTCTATGCCCCTGCCGGGCTCGCGACCCATTACCATACCCTCCAGGTGGCGCCGTACTGGACCTCCAGCCTTCAGCCCCTGACGACCATCGGCGCCCATCGGTTCTACAGCTTCAAGGGCGCAGCCGGCCGTGCGGCCACGTTCCGCTACCTCTATGCGGGCATGGAACCGGCGAATGAACCGCACAGGCCCGCGCCCACCGCCCTGACGCTCGCCTCCGACGCCCAAAACGATCCGGCCGCGATCCAGCAAGCCTTCGAGGACATCGCGAGGGCGCTCGCCGCACAGCCGGCGGTTGGCACACCGGGGAGCGCAACCGTTTCTGCGACGACGTCCCCGTCTGCCCCGGCGGCCGACGGACTTCCCGCAGGTGCCCGCGTGCGCCCCGAATACCGCAACTCGGGCCGCTGGATCGAACGCGGCCGCAGCACCACTGAGGCCCCTGACACGCCGTAAACCATTTGGAAACCATAGCCCCACACAAAGACTTAGCGCCTTGAGTGATAGGGATTCTCTCACGGGCCCGCTCTTACGGAGCAGAGGAACCGGACTCTGGAGAAACGGAAAGGCCTCGACCACACAATGGCAATACGCTTCGCAGCTGCGAAAGGACGAGCCATCCCCTTCCTCGAGCGCATGCAATGCGTCTCGGCCCCGCTCGACAGCATCAACGACAACGCCGACCGCAAGTGCCGCTCAGGCTCGATCGACGTCTCGATCGTCTCGCGCGAGATCGACCCGAGCCCCGCTCCTGCCAACGACGAAGTCCTTCTGACCGAGGCCCTTCAGCACTTTGCCCGGCACGGTCTGTCCGCAGCCGAACATGCCCGCCACAACGCCCAGGCCGCGCGGCTCGTGGGGGACACGCGTTCGTGTACCTGGTGGATTTCGATCTGCCGCCAACTCGACCGCCGCATGGCCGAACAGTTCGAAAGCCATCTCGCCACCGGCTTCTGAAGCCTTCCGGCAAACCGCCCCACCCAAGCCCCTTTGCCTCATGGCCGAGGGGCTTTTTCGTGTGCCTGCACGATGGGCGCAAAGCAGCAGATCGACGCCACGGGGCGACTCGGATCATCCGTCTTGCGAGCATCGCACAAGCCCTGCACACTTGCGCAACGAACCTGCACTAAACCGGACCGCCGAGGTCATCCGGCAGCGACTGCACTGCCCGCCCGGCCTACGGAAACCCGCCGAAATACGTTCACAAAACCGCAGCAACACGCCTTAATGCAATTGCGAACTATTATCACAAAAACCTCCGAATTCGGCGGTTCTCGCGCCCTTTCACGGTTGCAATGTCCCCCCGAGAGGACTAGGGCCGCGATTGCAAGTACCCGGTGCCTGCCTTTCGCGGGATGAAGCAGGCTCCCTTTTCGTCCGTCAATCCCGCCTTGGGAAGGACAAGCACGCATCATGGCACGTAAGAAGATTGCCCTCATCGGCGCCGGTAACATCGGCGGCACCCTCGCGCACCTCGCGGCGCAGAAGGAACTGGGCGACGTCGTCCTGTTCGACATCGCCGAAGGCATTCCGCAGGGCAAGGCACTCGACCTGTCGCAGTGCGGTCCGGTTGAGGGCTTCGACGCCCAGATCACCGGCACCAACGACTACGCCGACATCGCAGGCGCCGACGTCATCATCGTCACCGCTGGCGTGCCCCGCAAGCCGGGCATGAGCCGCGACGACCTGCTGGGCATCAACCTCAAGGTCATGAAGGCCGTGGGCGAAGGCATCAAGGAGCACGCTCCGGAAGCTTTCGTGATCTGCATTACCAACCCGCTCGACGCGATGGTCTGGGCGCTGCGCGAATTTTCCGGCCTGCCCCACAACAAGGTCGTCGGCATGGCTGGCGTTCTCGACTCGGCCCGCTTCTCGACCTTCCTCGCCTGGGAGTTCGGTGTCTCGGTGCGCGACGTCACCTCGTTCGTGCTCGGCGGCCACGGCGACACGATGGTCCCGGTTGTCGACTACTCGACCGTCAAGGGCATCCCCGTTCCCGACCTCATCAAGATGGGCAAGACCACCCAGGAGCGCATCGACGCCATCGTCAAGCGCACCGCGGGCGGCGGCGGCGAGGTTGTCTCGCTGCTGAAGACCGGCTCGGCCTTCTACGCTCCGGCGGCTTCGGCCATCTCGATGGCCGAGAGCTACCTGCTCGACCAGAAGCGCGTCCTGCCCTGCGCCGCCTTCCTCGAAGGTCAGTACGGCGTTGACGGCATGTACGTCGGCGTTCCCGTCAAGATCGGTGCCGAGGGCGTTGAGGAAGTCATCGAGATCGCTCTCGACGACACCGCCAAGGCAGGCCTCCAGGTCTCGATCGACGCGGTCAAGGAACTGGTCGCGGCCTGCAAGGGCATCGACGAAACGCTCGCCTGAGCAAATACACTTGTGTGTTGCGGACCGGGTCCTCTGGTCCGCAGCCCACATTACTCCTAGTACACCGGACCCCGACCTTTGAGGTCGATCCAGCCCAGGAACAGGAATAACCCTATGTCCATTCTCGTCGACAAGAATACCAAGGTCATCACGCAGGGTATGACCGGCAAGACCGGCAGCTTCCATACCCAGGCCGCGCTTGACTATGGCACCCAGATGGTTGCCGGCGTGACCCCCGGCAAGGGCGGTACCGATCACCTGGGCCTGCCCCAGTTCGATACCGTTGCCGAGGCCAAGGCCGTCACCGGCGCCAACGCCTCGTGCGTCTATGTTCCGCCCTCGGGCTGCGCGGACGCCATCCTCGAAGCCATCGATGCCGAGATTGAACTGATCGTCGCCATCACCGAGGGTGTTCCCGTGCTCGACATGGTTCGCGTGAAGCGCGCCCTTTCGGGTTCGAAGTCGCGCCTCATCGGCCCCAACTGCCCTGGCCTCCTCACCCCCGGTGAGTGCAAGATCGGCATCATGCCCGCCAACATCTTCTCGAAGGGTTCGGTCGGCGTGGTCTCGCGCTCGGGCACGCTGACCTACGAAGCCGTGTTCCAGACCACCAACGCGGGCCTTGGCCAGACCACGGCTGTCGGCATCGGCGGCGACCCGGTCAACGGCACCAACTTCATCGACGTCCTCGAGCTCTTCCTCGCCGACGACGAGACCAAGTCGATCATCATGATCGGCGAAATCGGCGGCTCGGCCGAAGAGGAAGCTGCACAGTTCCTCAAGGACGAAGCCAAGCGTGGCCGCAAGAAGCCGATGGCCGGCTTCATCGCGGGCCGTACGGCGCCTCCGGGCCGCCGCATGGGCCACGCTGGCGCGATTGTCTCGGGCGGCCAGGGCGGCGCCGAAGACAAGATCGCGGCGATGGAAGAAGCCGGCATCCGCGTGGCCGCCAGCCCCTCGCTCCTCGGCGAGACGCTGGTCGAAGCCATCAAGGAAGTGGCCTGATCCTATTCCCGGTGGAGGCAGCCTCTCGGTTTTTCCGGGGTGCCGCCTCCACACGGCAACAAACACAAGGCGTCCAAACGCCGACAGAACTGTAATCCCACTGCCGCGCCTTCCTCTCCGGCCCCCGACAGTGTCCCAAAACTATTCCTCCATGCGCCGCAGAGACGATACTGGCGTGAAAAGGTGATTCCATGGGCGACGAAAGTTTCGAGTTCACCCCCGATACGGGCCTTGACGGCCCCCAGCAGGGACCCAGCTGGCAGCGCAAGAACTGGCCCCTCGTCGGCGCCGAGTTCGAAGACGACCTGACCCAGGGCCTCGATCCTTCCGCTCTGCGCATGGCTGTCGAGAAGGCCGCCGGCAAGGGCGGCGCGAAGGTCGACCAGAAGAGCATCGACCAGGCCGCTGCGGACTCGATCCGCGCCATGATGCTCATCCGCACCTACCGCGTGCGTGGCCACATGGCCGCCAACCTCGACCCCCTCGGCCTTGCCAAGCGCGAGCTGCCCAAGGACCTCACGCCCGAGTACCATGGCTTTGAAGGCGCCGCGCTGGACCGTCCGGTCTTCGTGGGCGGCAACCTCGGCCTCGAATGGACGACCGTGCGCGAGCTGGTGCAGATCCTGCGCGCCAACTACTGCGGCAACGTCGGCCTCGAGTACATGCACATCGCCGACGTCGAGGAGCGCCGCTTCCTCCAGGACCGCTTCGAGGGTCCGGACAAGGAAATCGAGTTCACCCCCGAAGGCAAGAAGGCGATCCTTCAGGCCGTCGTGCGCGGTGAGCAGTACGAGAAGTTCCTCGGCAAGAAGTACGTCGGCACCAAGCGCTTCGGCCTCGATGGCGGCGAGTCGATGATCCCCGCGCTCGAAGCCGTGATCAAGTACGGTGGCCAGCTCGGCGTCAAGGAAATCGTCTACGGCATGGCCCACCGCGGCCGCCTGAACGTCCTCGCCAACGTCATGGCCAAGCCCTACAAGGTCATCTTCCACGAATTCTCGGGGGGCACTGCCAACCCCGAGGACGTGGGCGGCTCGGGCGATGTGAAGTACCACCTGGGCACCTCGGCCGACCGTGACTTCGACGGCATCAAGGTTCACATGAGCCTCATGCCCAACCCCTCGCACCTCGAGACCGTGAACCCGGTCGTCCTGGGCAAGGTGCGCAGCTACCAGGTCAGCCACGACGACATCGGCGACGATGTGGGCCCCGGCGCCAAGCACAAGACCGTCCTTCCCGTCCTCATCCACGGCGACGCCGCCTTCGCCGGCCAGGGCGTCGTGTGGGAGTGCTTCGGCCTTTCGGGCGTCAAGGGCTACAACACCGGTGGCTGCATCCACTTCGTCATCAACAACCAGATCGGCTTCACGACGAGCCCCGCCTTCGCGCGCAACTCGCCGTACCCCTCGGACGTCGCCAAGGGCGTCCAGGCCCCGATCCTGCACGTCAACGGCGATGACCCGGCGGCCGTGACCTTCGCCTGCAAGCTGGCGATCGACTACCGCCAGACCTTCGGCCGCGACATCGTGATCGACATGTGGTGCTACCGCCGCTTCGGCCACAACGAAGGCGACGAGCCCGGCTTCACGCAGCCGCTGATGTACGCGCAGATCAAGAAGCACCCCGGTGTGGCCAAGATCTACTCGGACCGTCTGAAGTCCGAAGGCGTCATCGACGACGCTTTCCTCGCCGAGACCGAGGCCGCGTTCAACGCGCATCTCGAGGACGAGTTCGAGGCGGCCAAGACCTACAAGTCGAACCACGCCGACTGGTTCTCGGGCCGCTGGTCGGGCTTCCACAAGCCTGCCGACGCCGAAACCGCGCGCCGCAACGTGCAGACCGGCATCGACACCAAGCTGTTCGACAGCCTGGGCCGCACGCTCACCACCGTTCCTGAGGACCTTACCGTCCACAAGACGCTGAGCCGCGTGCTCAAGGCCAAGGAAGAGATGTTCGCAGCTGGCGAAGGTTTCGACTGGGCCACCGCCGAGGCGCTCGCCTTCGGCAGCCTCGTGACCGAGGGTTACGGCGTGCGCCTGTCCGGCCAGGACTGCGAGCGCGGCACCTTCTCGCAGCGCCACGCCGTCTGGGTCGACCAGAAGGACGAGCGCAAGTACACGCCGATCAAGACGCTGCCCCACGGCACCTTCGAGGTCCTGAACTCGACGCTTTCGGAATACGGCGTGCTCGGCTTCGAGTACGGCTACGCCAGCGCCGACCCCAAGACCCTGGTCCTGTGGGAAGCCCAGTTCGGTGACTTCGCCAACGGCGCGCAGATCATCATCGACCAGTACGTCGCCTCCTCGGAATCGAAGTGGCTGCGTGCAAACGGTCTCGTGATGCTGCTGCCCCACGGCTACGAAGGCCAGGGCCCCGAGCACTCCTCGGCCCGCCTTGAGCGTTACCTCCAGCTGTGCGCGAACGACAACATCCAGGTGTGCAACATCACCACCCCGGCCAACTACTTCCACGTACTGCGCCGGCAGATGCACCGTCCGTTCCGCAAGCCGCTGATCATCATGACGCCCAAGTCGCTGCTGCGTCACGCGGCGGCCAAGTCGAAGGCCGAGGACTTCACCGGCGACGGCCACTTCTACCGTATCCTTTCCGACCCCAAGGCGCCGGAAGACAAGGCTACCAAGAAGGTCATCCTGTGCTCGGGCAAGGTCTACTACGACCTCGTCGAAGCGCGCGATGAAAACGAGATCGACGACACCCAGATCATCCGCCTCGAGCAGCTCTACCCGTTCCCGGGCGAGCCGCTGGCCCTGCGCCTCTCGCGCATGACCAACCTCGAGGAAATCTGCTGGTGCCAGGAAGAGCCCAAGAACAACGGCGCCTGGTTCTTCGTCGAAAGCGAGATCGAGGCGGCTGCCAAGGAAGCCGGCGTCTCGAACCCGCGTCCGCGTTACGCCGGTCGCCACGCTTCGGCTTCGCCCGCAACCGGCCTTGCCAAGCGCCACGTGGCCGAGCAGTCGGCCCTGGTCGCCGACGCGCTCCACCTCTCCGTCCGTTCCGAACTCCGTCGCAAGCAGAAGGCTTGAGAGTAAATCATGTCCACCGAAATCAAGGTCCCCACTCTCGGCGAATCCGTCACCGAGGCCACCATTGGCGAATGGCTCAAGCAGCCCGGTGAAGCGGTTGCCGCCGACGAGCCCATCTGCAGCCTGGAAACCGACAAGGTCGCAATCGACGTCATGGCCCCGCACGACGGCGTCATGGGCGAGCAGCTTGCCGCCGAAGGTGACACCGTCACCGTCGACGCGCTGATCGCCACGATCGAGTCCGGCTCGGGCGGCGCGGCCGCTCCGGCCCCTGCCGCCAAGAAGGAAGAGGCTTCGGCTCCCGCCGCCGCCCCTGCTCCGGCTCCTGCACCTGCCGCCAGCGAAGGTTCGACGACCGATGCCGCCGTGCTCTCGCCGGCCGTGCGCCGCGCGGTGCTGGAATACGGCATCGATCCCACGACCATCAAGGGCACCGGCAAGGACGGCCGCATCACCAAGGACGATGTGATCGCCGCCGCCAAGAACAAGCCCGCCGACGCGCCCGCTTCGGCCGGTTCGGTCGCCGCGGCTCCGGCTCGCCAGGAAGAGCGCGTGAAGATGACGCGCCTTCGCCAGACGATCGCCAAGCGCCTCAAGAGCGCGCAGGAAGATGCCGCGCTCCTCACCACCTTCAATGACGTCGACATGTCGGCCGTCATGGAATCGCGCAACAAGTACAAGGATGTCTTCGCCAAGAAGCACGGCATCAAGCTCGGCTTCATGTCCTACTTCGCGAAGGCTTCGGTGCTCGCGCTCAAGGACATCCCGGCGGTCAACGCGCAGATCGACGGCAACGAGATCGTCTACCACGACTACGTCGACATCTCGATCGCGGTCTCGGCCCCGAACGGCCTTGTCGTCCCCGTCGTGAAGGACTGCGACAAGCTCTCCTTCGCAGGTATCGAGAAGGCGATTGCGGACTACGGCAAGAAGGCCAAGGAAGGCACGCTGACCATGGAAGACATGAAGGGTGGTACCTTCACGATTTCCAACGGCGGCGTGTTCGGCGGCCTCATGTCGACCCCGATCATCAACCCGCCGCAGTCGGCGGTGCTGGGTCTCCACCGCATCGAGGACCGTCCGGTCGTGCGCAACGGTCAGATCGTGATCCGCCCGATGATGTACATCGCGCTGTCCTACGACCACCGCATCATTGACGGTCGCGAGGCGGTTACCGCGCTCAAGACCATCAAGGAAGCGATCGAGGACCCCACGCGCCTCCTCATCGACCTCTGATCGCGTCGCCCCCGCGCCATGTCGCGGGGGCCCCGCTCTTTTCTCTCCCGACAAACGGGATCCCCGCTATAAACGGGGATGACGAACGAAGGATTGGAGCCAGGTTATGGCTGAATACGATTACGACCTGCTTGTCATCGGTGCGGGCCCGGGCGGCTACGTCGCCGCAATCCGCGGCGCGCAGCTGGGTCTCAAGACCGCATGCGCCGAAGGCCGCGAGACGCTGGGCGGCACCTGCCTCAACGTGGGCTGCATCCCCTCCAAGGCGCTTCTGCACGCCTCGGAATACTTCGACGCGGCTGCCAACGGCGCGATGGCCTCGATGGGCATCAAGGTCACGCCCGAGCTCGACCTCGACACGATGCAGGGCCAGCGCAAGGACGCGGTCAAGGGCCTGACCGGCGGCATCGAGTTCCTCTTCAAGAAGAACAAGGTCGACTGGCTCAAGGGCTACGCGCAGTTCAAGGACGCGCACACCGTCGAAGTGAACGGCGAAACCAAGACCGCCAAGAACATCGTCATTGCCACCGGCTCCTCGGTCACGCCGCTTCCCGGAGTTGAGGTCGACAACGCAGGCGGCGTGGTCGTCGACAGCACCGGCGCGCTGGAACTGGGCAAGGTCCCGGGCAAGATGGTCGTCATCGGCGGCGGCGTGATCGGTCTGGAACTCGGTTCGGTCTGGCGTCGTCTCGGCGCCGAGGTCACCGTGGTCGAATACCTCGACCAGCTTCTGCCCGGCATGGACACCGACGTGCGCAAGGAAGCCGGCAAGATCTTCAAGAAGCAGGGCATGACCCTCAAGCTGAAGACCAAGGTCACCGGCGTCGAGGTCAAGGACGGCGCGGCCAAGGTCACTGTCGAGCCGGCCGCTGGCGGCGATGCCGAAGTGCTGGACGCCGACGTCGTGCTCGTCGCGATCGGCCGCAAGCCCAACACCGACAACCTCGGCCTCGACAAGATCGGCCTGGAGCTGAACCAGCGCGGCCAGATCGAAACCGACCACGACTTCGGCACCAAGGTCGAAGGCGTGTGGGCGATCGGCGACGTGATCCCCGGCCCGATGCTCGCGCACAAGGCCGAGGACGAGGGCATTGCCGTTGCGGAAAACATTGCCGGCCTCACCGGCATCGTGAACCACGACGTCATCCCGAGCGTCGTCTACACCCAGCCTGAAATCGCGGGCGTCGGCCTCACCGAGGAAGCCGCCAAGGAAAAGGGCAAGGTCAAGACCTCCAAGTTCCCGATGATGGCCAACTCGCGCGCCAAGACCAACCACGAGCCCGACGGCTTCGTGAAGGTCATCGCCGATGCGGAAACCGACCGCGTGCTCGGCGTGTGGTGCATCGCCTCGGTGGCCGGCACCATGATCGCGCAGGTTGCGCAGGCCATGGAATTCGGCGCCACGTCGGAAGACATCGCCTACACCTGCCACGCACACCCGACCCACTCGGAAGCGATCAAGGAAGCCGCGATGGGCATCCAGGGCAAGCCGATCCACACCTGATCGGACGTTCCTACGAAATAGCCGAAAAGGGCGGTGCCGCTGGCGCCGCCCTTTTTTCATGCCCCCAGTCCACGTGCCTGTCCCGAGGGGGGCAGCCGAACGAGAACTGTGAAACAAGGCCAATCATTCTTTCGATCCAGAAACATTGCGGCATTGCCCAGACGATACGCAAGAGATGCTCAAACAAAAGGCACATATGCCCATGTATTGAGCACGCTATTGCTTTTGGGAGAGAGTACGATGTCGATGGCTTCCCTGCAGCCGATCCCCAGGCCCCTCGCCGCGTCCCCGAACAGGACCTGCCCGGCCGCGCCATCCATCAACCGGTAGCGCCTCACCCCCCGCGGCCCCTGGCGTGTACGCAGCGCCCGGGGCCGCAGCCCCGGTGTCCGGTCGTCCGCATTCCCGGACGCCGGGGCCTTTCCTTTCTCTCGCTGTGCGAAGGAAGCCGCGCGCCCGCGTTGACCGAGGCGCTTCCTTGCGGCCTAGGCCGGGTCCTCTCCCGGGCACCCGCCCACCTCTCGCCAGCCACGTGCACCACACCAAGCAAGGATCCTTATGAGCATTCTCGCCATCACCCTCACCGCCGCCGCTACCATGGCTCCTGTCCACACGGTCGAGCATGAGCAGAACGGCAAGGCCTACACCGTCTCCTATGTCGCCCACGTCGACTCCTCGGCCCGCCAGATCGGCATTGCGCCCGCAGGCCGCCGCGGCATGAAGCGCTGCGAGGTTTCGGGCCTCGTCACCATCGAGCGCCGCATCACCGACAGCGCCTCGGGCAAGGCGATCAGCGCCATGCTGCCGGGCTCCAGCGAAGTCTCGTACACGCGCGCAGGGCGCTGCGTGGCACTCGACGCCATGCACGCCGATCTCGTTGCCAAGTCCTCCGCCGACCTCGACGAGCAGCTGGCGCTGACCGCACAGGAAGACCGTCCCCACGTGGCGGCAACGATCAGCGCCGCGAGGTCCTTGGCCGCGCGCTGATAGCACGTTATGCGAAGCCGCATGGTGCGCACATTTTCTGCCGCAGTTCTCGCGGCTTCGCTTTTTTCCCTGACTATCTTCGCCGTTCCCGGCCAGGCCCATGCGCAAGCGATGCGCACGGCCAGCGCCGCACTTGAAGCGCGCACCGACATGCGCAGCCGCGGCATCAGCGACAGTGAAGGCGAACTCGCCCTTCAGGTCGACGGCTCGCTCCCCATCACCTCGCACATCGTCCTCGACGCCAACGCCACCACGCTGCGCGGCGCGCGGCGTCACGGCGGCAGTGAACTGGGGATCGAAATCGCGCCCAGGTACGTGACCTCCAGCGATGGCTGGGACTTCTCGGCAGGCGCACGCGGCCACGTCTTCATCGATGCAGGCGAGCTCGACTACATCGAGATCGAAGGCTCGGTCTCACGCACACTGGGGCCCGCCTGGCTGACGCTGGGCGCCAGCTACGCCCCCTCGCAGGATGCCATTGGCGGCGATAACCTCTATCTGTCTGCCGACATCGGCGCGGGCATTCCGGGCAGCCCCCTCGCCCTCTACGCCGGCATTGGCCAGACCATCGGCTCGACCAACGATGCCGAGCGCGCGGTGCGCCTGCGCCCCGATGGCGACTACACCAACTGGTACCTCGCGGTAGAGCGCTCGCGCCTCAACTTCGCGATCGGCATGGAACTGAGCGGGACCAGCATCGATCAGGATAGCGCGCGCGACACGCGCTACTGGGACCGCCACACCGGCACACGCCTCGCGGGCTACATGCGCGTCTCGTTCTGATCCGCTGCACACAAGACCGCTCCCATGCTCACGCCCCTGCTGACCGTCCTCCCGGTCTTCGGCCTGATCTTCGCCGGATGGCTGGCGCGCCGCCTGAAGGCACTGGGCCCTCAGGCGACAAGCGAGCTCAACCGCTTCGTCGTCTGGCTGGCGCTGCCTGCACTGCTATTCGAGATCGTCGCCAAGGCCCAGCCCGCGCAGCTCTGGCACCCCGGATTCCTTGCCGCGTTGGCGCTGGGCACCCTGGGCACCTTCGTCTTCACGATCCTGGCTCGCCTGCGCCACGGCCTCGCCGACGCCAGCATCGACGGGCTCAATTCGAGCTACGCCAACAACGGCTACATGGGCTTTCCCATCATCGCCGTCGTGCTGGGGAGCGAGGCGCGGTCGCTGACGCTGCTCTCGGTCCTGATGACCGTATGCGTGGTGTTCGCGCTCGCCATCATCCTGATCGAAACCGCCACGCAAAAAGCGGCCACGCCGGGCAAGCTCGCCCTGAAGGTGACCCGCCGCGTCCTTGCCAACCCGCTTGTTGCCGCGCCGCTGGCCGCCAGCGTTTTTCCGATCACGGGGCTGGCCGTGCCAGATCCTCTCGACAGTTTCCTCACGATGCTGGGCGCGGCCGCTTCACCCTGTGCGCTGGTCGCCTTGGGGCTGTTCCTTGCAGCGGAGCGAAGTCCTGCGCCCGCGCCCAGGGGCCGGATCGCGGGGCTTATCGCAGTCAAACTGATCGCACAGCCAGTCCTTGTCTGGTTTCTGGCGGCCCGGGTCTTCCGGATTGATCCGATGGGTATCCACGCCGCCGTCATCCTCTCGGCCCTGCCCACGGGCACGGGCCCCTTCATGCTGGCCGAATTCTATGGCCGCGAGGCCGATGTGACCGCGCGCACCGTGCTTCTCTCCACGATCCTCTCATTGGGCACGATCACCGCCTATTTGTGGTGGGCGCTCTGAGCGCAAGGACGACGCCCGGCGAGCTGGGTTCGCCGGGCGCGCGTCGTCAGACTTCGCTGGGATAGATCGGGAGAATGTCGACGGGCACATCGCCCATCGCGGCAATCGCGTTCTGGGCATGGCCATCGAGCTTCGCCCAGGTCGCCATGAACGCCTTGGTGCCCTCGTAATCGCCCTTCGCCTGCAGCATCAGGATGTCGTGCAGAAGGTCGCGAAGGCCCGCTTCCATGCGCGCGTCGTCGATAACGAAGCGCCCTGCGTCGTCATCGAAACGGAAGGCCCCCTTGGCCTGAAGATAGCCGTACTGGAGCGCCGCGCCCTTCCCGTGCGCTTCCACCGCGCCGAAGCGGACCGAGCGGAAGATGCCGGTGAAGTAGGTGGCGAACAGCTGCTCGCGCTCGCTTGCCGGGATCTCGTCCTTGTCCATCATGAACAGGATGTTCCAGACACCCGCGACATCGGCCTTGGCCTCTTCCAGCGCCGAGGCTTGCTCCTTGAGGCGCGCGTTGACAGTCGTCTCCTCACCATCGACGGTGATCGTGCCCGGCCCGAGGCTGTGCGAGAGTTCGTGGAACAGCGTTTCGTACTGCATGTACTTGCGCGCGACGAGCGCGGCCTGGTCGGGCTCGAGCACGATCGGGGCCATCGGCTTCAGGATGCGGTCGAACTTGGCGCCAAGGACGTTGGAGAGGATCACCTTCTTGGCGCCCTTGGCCTCGCGCACGCGCTCGTCGTTGGGAAGATTGAAGGCGATGGTGGGCGCGCCGGGCACGTTGTCGCCCCCGCCGTGGACCTGTTCGGAGACGACGATGGGGCTGGCAAAGCCGCGCTGGAAGTTCTTCACCTCGTCCGGGATCGGCAGGTTCGCCTCCATGTCGCGCAGGTACTTCTTGTACTTCGCCAGCGCGGCCGACTCTTCCGGGTTCTTCAGCGTCACGAAGCTCTCGAAGGCGGTCTTGGTGCCCATCAGGCGGTCGGTGTAGACCTCGTAGGGGCCGATGGCGACTTCAATGGGCGTGTCTTCCAGGTCCATCCAGGCCAGTTCGCTCTCGTAGTAATCGTCCGACAGGAAGGCCTTGGCGCGCAGCGACAGGAAGCGCTTGAGGCTCGGATTGCTCGTGGTGGCTGCCGCCTCTTCCAGAAGCTGCGCGGCGGGCTGCAGCCATTGCGCATAAGCCTTCGAATAGGGAATGGCGACCAGTGCCTCTCCGTCCCGGCACACCACGGTATAAGGGCTGAGCAGCGCGTCCTTCTCATCCGGATGGGCCGCGACATAGGCTTCCAGTTCCTCGCGCGTCAGGTCGGTGGGATAGAAGCCCGCACCCTCGGGCATCGCCTCGCCGCCCCAGAAGGGATGGAGTTCGGACATTTCATCCCAGGGTCCGAAATTGCGGTCGAACATCTCCAGCAGGAGGTCGCGGTCCGCGCGCCGATTGCGTGCGATGGCCATGCGCACCTTGGGATTGGCGTCATAGCGCTGGCGCAGATAGACCTCACTCAGAAGGTCCGAAGCCTCGATCAGGAGGTTCACGACCTTGCGTTCTTCCGCGTTCAGAAAGGCTGTGTCGACATCCATCTCGACCGGCGCCAGTGCGGCTTTCGCTGCGGCCAGATTGTACGGCGCCTCGGCGGCGGAGGTCTGCGCGATGGCAACGCCACTTGGCGCGAGGGCCGTGCCCGCCAGCAGCAAGGCAAGGGAGGAAAGTACGGAACGGGTGGACATGGGAGGAAATCCATATGTGACAGGGGTCAGACCGGCGATGGGGGCCGCCGGTCACTGGGCTTCAACCTAGTGTTTTCACGCGGGCAAACAAGTTTCCGCAGATCATGGCGCGCGGTTGTACACGGCAGGCTAGGTCCCGTGCGCAGCGGGTGATAAGAGACACCCATGATCACGCCTCCCGAGACGCCGGTGCTGCCTGCTGCCGTAGACCTTTTTGCCATCGGCCTGTTCGCCCTCTCCGGTGCGCTCTCGGGCACACGAACCCAGCAAAGCTACGTCACGGTCGCCTTCTTTGCGCTGATCGCGGGGGTCGGCGGGGGCACGGTCCGCGACCTCCTGATCGATGCGCCGGTGTTCTGGGTCCACGACCGGCTCGTCGCGCCGGTGTGCCTTGCCGTGGCAACGCTCGCCTGGTTCACGCCCGCCAGCTGGTACAACGCCCGGCTCCTCGTCTGGGCCGACGCATTGGGCATGGCCGTCTATTCCGTCCTGGGAACGATCAAGGCGATGGGTTGGGGGGTGCCGCCTGTCCCCTCGTTCCTGATGGGCGTGATGACCGGCTGTGCGGGCGGTATCATCCGCGACGTCATCGCGGGCCAACCCTCCATCCTCATGCGTCCGGAGCTTTACGTCACGGCCTCGGCCCTGGCTTCGGCCTGTGCGGCGCTCCTGATCGCGCTCGACACCCCGCCGATTGCCGCCTGGATATGCGGGGCGCTGGCCGGGTTCATCCTGCGCGGGATTGCGATCCACTGGTCCATCGGCCTGCCCACCCACGGCGGCGAGGACGAGAGCCCGCCCCGGCAGACCTGAGCCCACCGGGACACGGCATACATCAGATCATCGCGCGCCCATCGACAGCAACCGAGCGCACGCGCCCTTCCCCGTCGATGCTGCAGGCAAAGCCCCGGCCGTCCGCGAGCCGCCCTTCGACCGCAACGCGGCCGTTCATACGGTCCACCTTGTCGACACTGCGCACGCTGTAGCGCGAACCGCCCTCGACCTCGTCAGTGCAGGTATCCACCGCCATGCCGAAGCCCGAGGCCCCGACCTCGTCGCCAAAGCGGTCGTCCTCATAGGGCGCCGCATAACCGGGATCGCCCGCCACCGGGCCACCGGGATAGGCCGGGCGGACATCGCCCCGGTCATAGTCACGGCCGTAGTCGTCATCTTCATATACGTCTCGAGGCGGAGCGACGCGTTCTTGTCGGTTGGACTTGCTCGCGGCGCTGGCGATGGCGACGAGGCCGCCACCAATGAGAAGTCCGGCGAGCAGGCCACCTCCACCGCCGCCACGATGGTGGTGGTGATGGCGCGGCGGGCCCGGATAGCGGCCCCAGCCATGGGCCATGGCGGGCGAAACGGTCATCACCGTGGCCGCCAGAGCAGCCAGCGAAGCACTGGTACGCGAACGCAGGATCTTCATAACTCAAGTTCCCAATCGGCGCGCACGATCCGCGCCGTCCCAATCAGCAAATCTCCGGATGCGCCAAGGCGCCTTTCCCGGCGCTGAACCGCACAGGCGGGCTGCGCGTCCTCAGCGCAGGCCGCGAATGCCCGAAAAGTCGAGGTCGCGCAGACCTCCGCGGTAGTCCACCTTGCAGGTAAACTTGCCGGTATCGACCCGGCTGCGACGATCCCAACGCCCGCCGCGGCGGTCCTCGACCGCAATCCGCCCCTTGATCTTGTACCCGTAGTCCTTGCGGTCGACGTCCCGGATATCGGTCACGCGGGCACGGCCGCTGTAACGATGTGCAGTGCGGGTCGCCGCCGCAACGCAGCGATCCACCGCATCGCGCGAGCTCACGCCGCGAAAACCACGACCGTAGCTGCGATCGCGCCCGCGCGGGTGACCATAGGCATAGCGGTCCCGGTCGTTACTGGCCGACGCGGCCAGCGCGGCGATACCGCCCACGACCAGCGCACCGGCAATTACCGTGCCCGCATCGACACCGCCACCGCCATCGCGGGCCATGGCCGGGGTTGCCGTGGAGGCCGCCATTGCGCCGACCGCCACGGTCCCGACCAGTCCCTTGCCAAGCTTGGAGTTCATCAGGGTCTGCATGAGGCGTTCCTCCTTGATCTGCATGCCAGGCCCGATGCCCGGCTACAGATATGTCCTAGCAAGGAGGCGCTGATGCCCGCCTGAACCCGGGCATCAGCTGACGTTCATGTTATTCGCAACTTATCTGAACATTCAGGGCTGCGGTACTTCCAATCCTGTCCACTCGGCCATGAACGAGAGGATGTCCGCCGATTCCTCGATGACCTTGTCGGTCGGCTTACCTGAACCATGTCCGGCCCGCGTCTCGATACGAATGAGATGCGGCTTGTCGCCCAGGTTCGCGTGCTGGATGGCCGCCGCATACTTGAACGAGTGGCCCGGAACCACGCGATCATCGGTGTCCGCCGTCGTCACCAGCACGGCCGGATAGTCCTGCCCGTCGGCAATGTTGTGGTAGGGCGAATAGCGGCGAATGATCCGGAAGTCGTCCTCCTTGTCGGGATAGCCAAAGTCATCGACCCAGTAGCGCCCTGCGGTGAAGCGATCGAAGCGCAGCATGTCCATGACCCCGACCTGCGGCACAGCCGCCGCGAAGAGATCGGGGCGCTGGTTCGTAACCGCGCCGACGAGCAGGCCACCGTTCGAGCCACCGTTGATCGCCAGCCCGTCCTCGCTCGTGATCCCCTGCGCCTTCAGATACTCGCCCGCGGCAATGAAATCATCGAAGACATTCTGCTTGTTCTCGCGCCGTCCGGCATCGTGCCAGGCCCGGCCATATTCACCGCCCCCGCGCAGGTTCGCCAGGACATAGGCCCCGCCCGCCTGGATCCAGGCCATGCGCGATGCCGAGAAGCCCGGCGTGAGCGCGATGTCGAAACCGCCATAGCCGTAGAGCAGCGTCGGGACCGGCTTGCCAGCAGCGACCACGTCCTTGCGGCGCACGATGAACATCGGGACCTTCGTACCGTCCTTCGAGGCGTAGAAACGCTGCTCGATGGCAAAGTCTTCGGGATCGAAGTCCATCTCCGGCTCGGCAAACGGCGTGGTCTCACCCGTCTCGATGTTCATGCGGAAGATCGAAGGCGGGCGGTTGAAGCTGGTGAAGGAGTAGAAGGTCTCAGGGTCGCCCGGCTTGCCGTGGAAGCCCGAGGCCGTCCCGATCCCGCTCAGCGAGAACTCCTGCGCGCTCTTGCCATCAAGGCCGACGATGACCGCATGGCTTGCCGCGTCGCGCATGTAGTTGAGGACGAGACGATTGCCCACGATACCCGCGCGCTCGAGGATGTCCTCGGCCTGAGGCACGATCTCGCGCAGCTTCGGCGTCTTGCCGCCCAGATCGATCTGGACGAGGCGCTTGCGCGGCGCGTCCTTGTTGGTGACGAACCAGAGCTTGTCGCCCATGCCCTCGACGAGCTCCCAGGCGTCGTCGAAGCCGCCGACGACCACGCGCGGCGTCCAGTCCTTGCTGGTCAGATCAATCGCGTGGATCTCGAAACGCGCATCCGTGCCAATGCTGCTGGTGACGATCGCCCAGTGCCCATCCTGCGTCGCGGTGACCGAGTGGTTGTATTCGGGATGCTCGGGCGTGCGGTAGACCACCACGTCCTGCGTCTGGGGTGTTCCCAGTTCATGGTAATAGACCGTGTGGTCATAATTGGCGCTCTGGAAGGCCTCGCCCTCACCCGGCGCGGGATAGCGCGAATAGAGGAAGCCCTTCTCGCCCACCCAGGCCAGGTCCGAGAACTTGACCCAGCGGATCTCGTCCTCAAGGACCTTACCGGTCGCCACGTCGAGGACATGGAGAATACGCCAGTCGCTGCCGCCGTCCTGCACGCTATAGAGAAGGTAGGACCCTTCCTTGGACGGTGTCCATCCCGACAGCGCCGTCGCCCCGTCGCTCGCCCAGGCGTTGGGATCGATCAGCAGGCGCGGCTCGCCCTCCAGCCCATCGCGCACGAACAGCTGCGACTGGTTCAGAAGTCCTGAGTTGCGCGTGTAGAAATAGCGCTTCCCCGCCTTTTCCGGGAGCCCGAAGCGCTCGAAATCTAGAAGGCCGCGCACCTTCTCCTCGAACCAGCCCCGCTGCGGCAATTGCTTCAGATAACTATCGGTGAAGGCGCTCTGACGGGCCACCCAGTCGGCGACTTCCTTGTCCTCGCGCACATCGTTTTCAAGCCAGCGGTAGGGGTCGGCAATCTCTTCCCCGAACAGCGTCTCGACAACGTCGCCGCGCCGGGTCTCGGGATAGTTCGTGTCGGTCAGCTCGTTTGCGAAAACAGGTGAGGCCGCGAGGACCGACAGGGCTGTCGTCCAACGAAGGATATTGCGCATGAAAAAGAAGAACTCCCGGGAAGATACGTCGCGCCCAAAAGAAAAGGCGGCCGCGAGAGTGCATCTCGCGGCCGCCTCCGTCAATTTCGAAAAATCGGACGTATCTTTGCTTTTCAACAGGACCGGAAGGCCCTGCCCCAAGCCTTACGCTTCGGCGTAGTCTTCGGCCTCGTTCATGACCGGGCCCGAATCCTGGCCCTTGGCCTCGGTGTCACGGTCGACGAGTTCGATGATCGCGATCGGCGCAGCGTCCGAAGCGCGGTAGCCCGCCTTGATGATGCGGGTGTAGCCGCCGGGACGGCCAGCGTAACGCTCGGCCAGAACCTCGAACAGCTTCTTTTCCTGGGCATCGTCCATGATCTTGGCGTGCGCGAGGCGACGGTTGGACAGACCACCGTGCTTGGCAAGCGTGATCAGCTTCTCGATGTAGGGACGCAGTTCCTTCGCCTTGGGCGTGGTGGTCTGGATCTGCTCGTGCTTGATCAGGGCTGCGGCCATGTTGCGCAGAAGGGCGGCGCGGTGGCCGGACTTGCGCTGCAGCTTACGGCCGGAATACTTGTGACGCATGGGTCATCTTCCTGTTCGTCAGGCAGCCGGTTAGGTACTGCCCGCCGGGCGATGTGGACAAGGCCACCGCCCAAAACCTTCTCACGGGTACCCGCGAAGAACGGCCCTAATGCGGATTTTCGGGCAAGAGTCAAGGATTCGTGCGAATCCGGGAGGCCATTTCCTACCCCAGGTCCCCATCAGCCACCATCGCCGCCAGTTCATGTCCGTGTGGATCGCGGAAGTGGAAGCGGCGGCCGCCTGGGAAGGCGAAAATCGGCAACGTAACGACGCCGCCTGCCGCCTGCACCCGCGCAAGGGTCTCCTCCAGGTCTTCGACCTGGATCACGGGGAGCATCTGCGCCGTCCATTGCGCCGCATCGCCGTTGAGGCCCATGTCGACATCGCCGGTCATCGTCGATGCGTAATCAGGACCGAAATCGGTGAAGGACCACCCGAAAGTCGCCTCGTAGAATTCCTTCTGGCCAGGCACATTGCGCACCGGCAGTTCGACGTAGTTCAGGCGGGCCATGGCTCTCTCCACTTGTTCTTTTTATGTTCTAGATGAAAAATGAAATGGGGCAAAGAGCGAAAGAAGCATCCAAGGGATTTACCATCCCTTGACCCTGTCGACTGTCGAGCGCACCTCACCCCGCCAATGAATGTGCCCACCGACAAGTACGACGTGCCGTGGGATTGGGAGGCCAACCCGCCCGGTGCCGACTGTCTTCAAACTTCCAAAGAAAAAGGCCCCGCAGTCTCCTGCAGGGCCTCTTCAATACGGTATCGGGAAAGCCGATCAGCCGAGCAGTTCCTGCTCCAGCTTCTTGGCCATCTCTTCGATGTTCTCGGGCGGCCAGCCCGGGATGTCCATGCCGAGGCGCAGACCCATCGAGGAGAGAACTTCCTTGATCTCGTTGAGCGACTTGCGGCCGAAGTTCGGCGTGCGCAGCATCTCGGCTTCGGTCTTCTGGACCAGATCGCCGATGTAGATGATGTTGTCGTTCTTGAGGCAGTTGGCCGAGCGGACCGACAGTTCCAGTTCGTCGACCTTCTTGAGAAGGTAACGGTTGAGCTGGTTGGTGTCGCTCTCTTCCTGGCTCTGCGTACCACCCGCGGCCATGCCGACCATCGCGGGCTGCCCCACGGGGGCAATGTCCTCGAAGTGGACGAACAGCGCCAGCTGGTCCTGCAGGATGCGGGCCGAGTAGGCCACGGCATCTTCGGGAGCCACGGTGCCGTCGGTTTCAACGGTCAGGCTGAGCTTGTCGTAGTCGAGCTCCTGGCCAACGCGGGCGTTCTCGACCTTGTAGCTCACCTGGCGAACCGGCGAGTAGAGCGAGTCGACCGGGATGAGACCGATCGGCGCGTCAACCGGACGGTTACCGACGGCGGGTACATAGCCCTTGCCGGTGTCCGCGGTGAGTTCCATGTTCAGGACCGCACCCTCGTCGAGCGTGCAGATCACGAGGTCCTTGTTCATGACCTCGATGTCGCCCGAAACGGCGATGTCGCCCGCCTTCACCTGCGCCGGGCCGGTGGCCGAGAGCTGGAGACGCTTGGGGCCTTCACCCTGCATCTTGAGGGCGATCTGCTTCACGTTCAGGACGATGTCGGTGACGTCTTCACGCACACCGGCCAGCGAGGAGAACTCGTGCAGCACGTTCTCGATCTTGATCGAGGTGATCGCAGCGCCCTGCAGCGAAGACAGAAGAACGCGCCGCAGCGCGTTACCGAGCGTAAGACCAAAACCGCGCTCGAGAGGTTCGGCAACGAACGTTGCCTTCAGCTTGGGGTCGGGTCCCGGCTTGATCTCAAGGCTGTTCGGCTTCTTGAGTTCCTGCCAGTTCTTGATGTTGACAGTCATGGACTTCCCCTGGGATTACGATGGCGGTTGCGCCCAGGAGCCCATTGAAAATGAGCCCATGAAACGCTCCTGAAAACGGGCGACGACCGGTTCGCCGCCCGCAAAAAGGTCGATCAGACGCGGCGGCGCTTCGAAGGACGAACGCCGTTGTGCGGGATCGGGGTCACGTCGCGGATCGACGTGATGGTGAAGCCGACAGCCTGGAGGGCGCGAAGCGCGCTCTCACGGCCCGAACCCGGGCCCTTGACTTCGACTTCGAGGGTGCGGACGCCGTGCTCGGCGGCCTTCTTGCCGGCGTCGTCCGCGGCCACCTGAGCGGCGTACGGGGTCGACTTGCGGCTGCCCTTGAAGCCCATCATGCCGGCCGAGGACCAGCTGATCGCATTGCCCTGGGCGTCGGTGATGGTCACCATGGTGTTGTTGAAGCTGGCGTTGACGTGGGCAATGCCGCTCGTGATGTTCTTGCGCTCGCGCCGCTTAATGCGCTGGGGTTCGCGTGCCATGTTCGTGTATCCTGTCGAATAGTCGCTGCGGGAAACCGAAAACCTTTAAGGTTCCCGTGCTTACTTCTTCTTGCCGGCGATCGGCTTGGCCTTGCCCTTGCGGGTGCGCGCATTAGTGTGCGTGCGCTGGCCACGGACCGGAAGACCCTTGCGGTGACGCAGGCCACGGTAGCAGGCGAGGTCCATCAGACGCTTGATGTTCATCGCGGTTTCGCGACGAAGGTCACCTTCCACGAGGTGATCGGCGTCGATGGTTTCGCGGATCTGGAGCACTTCGGCGTCCGAAAGATCCTGGATGCGACGGGTGTGATCAATGCCGAGCTTGTCGGCGATCGCGACGGCCTTGGTACGACCAATGCCGTGGATGTAGGTGAGCGCGATGATCACGCGCTTGTTGGTGGGGATGTTTACCCCGGCAATACGAGCCACTTAAATCTCCTGCTCCACAGGGGTGCGTCGCCGCCCCCCTATCTCAACGCTGAAACGAACCACCCGATCCACAAACGCGAAACGACCGGCAGGCGACTTACTCCAAGCCAGACCATCCGGACGCAGCGATTCTGTCGAGTGAAGGGGGCGCTTAAAACGATTCGCACCGCCTGTCAATGCAGCCGACACGAATTGCGGGCCTTGCGCCAAGATATGCGCAGCCCGGTCAAGCGATGGGTGGATTATACCTCGGAAGGCCCCTCGCGTCAAAGCGCACCTCGCGCAAAGGATTGTTCTTCTTGCACGCTCAACGCTCGATTACCTCACCTTCGGGGGGCTCGGGCGCCAGCGGCTCGATGCCATCCGGGGCCTCTTCGGCATCAGCCTTATCCCTGGCATCCGCATCGGGCGCAGGATCGAGCCCTAAGTCGCCGCCCGGAAAGGCCTGCGCAAAGGCGCCACCGAGTTCCGAGGTCAGGCGCTCAAGCTGGGCGCCGAGCATGGCGTCGACCGACCCGGCCATCGCCTCGGCGGGCTGGCGCATATAGCCCCCCACCACGTACTCGAGGAGCAGGACCGTATCTTCGCCTTCCTCATCCCGAGGCTTGAGCTGGATCGTCAGCGTCCCGTTCACCGCCTCGGACTGCAGCGGCCCAAGCGCGCCTGTCATGCGCAGCACGCGCGGACGCTCAATATAGACCACCCGCATGTGCTCGACACTGCCCTTGGGAGCGGCGCGCGGCGACGTGTCGTGGGGCAGCAATTCGCAAAAGCAGCCGCCCGCCCTGGGATCTATCGAAAG
This sequence comes from Novosphingobium mangrovi, assembly GCF_022818885.1. NCBI lineage: Bacteria > Pseudomonadati > Pseudomonadota > Alphaproteobacteria > Sphingomonadales > Sphingomonadaceae > Novosphingobium > Novosphingobium mangrovi. The sequence continues at coordinate 103,321 of NZ_JALHAT010000002.1, forward strand.
ATTGGCGGCATCCCCGGACCAGGTATGCGCCGAATCCCACCACTCAGCCGGGTCCAGGACCGTCTGCCAAGTCTTGTCCACGCTGGAAGGTATCTCGACCATGTGGCGTACGACGAAGCCGCGCTCATTGGCCTCGGCAACCTTTGCCTTGGCCAGATGGGGTGCGCAAAGGCCAATGAAGGCCCCGGCGAGGACAACAGTGTAGCGATGGAAACGCGAGATATTCATGCAGCCCTTAGTCTTGGCGACAAAGACGGACGAAGGCCAGAAAAAAAGCCGGGACGTTCATCCCGGCTTCTTTTTCTTAACTTACTTGGCAAGGACGCCTTCGATGGAGGCGGTCACATCGTCCATGTCGGCCATCCCGTCGACCTTCGCGACAATCCCCCGCTCTTCATAGATCGGCAGGATCGGCGCGGTCTTGGCGCGGTACTCAGCCAGACGCGTCCGGACCGTCTCGGCGTTGTCATCCGGACGGCGCTTGAATTCGGTGCCGCCGCACTTGTCGCAGGTGCCCGGGACCTTGGGCTGCTCGAAGCTGTCGTGATAGCCCTTGCCACACGCCGCACAGGTAAAGCGCCCCGTGATGCGCTCGACCAGCGCTTCCTCGTCGACGCCCAGCTCGATCACATGGTCGAGCCTACGGCCGCGCTCGGCGAGAATCCCGTCGAGAGCTTCAGCCTGCGCCGCCGTGCGCGGATACCCATCGAAAATGGCGCCGGTGTCCGGGCCCATCGCATCGAGCTCGTCACCGATCAGCGCCGACACGATCGCGTCCGAGACGAGTTCGCCCCGCTCCATGATCGCCTTGGCTTCAAGCCCCGTCGGCGTGCCCGCCTTGACCGCGGCGCGCAGCATGTCACCGGTCGAAAGCTGGCGCATGCCGTGGCGCTCAACCAGGCGCTGTGCCTGCGTTCCCTTGCCCGCCCCCGGCGGCCCAAGAAGAATGATATTCACGCGTAACCCCCTCAGTTCTACGTTTTGGCGAACGCCTGCGCTTAGCGCATGCGACCTTTCAGCTTCGCCTTCTTTATGAGATCGCCGTACTGGTGTGCCAGCAGGTGCGATTGGATCTGCGTGATGGTGTCCACGGTCACGTTGACAACGATCAGCAGGCTGGTGCCGCCCATGAACAGCAGCGGAAGACCGGTCTGAGCCAGGAACCACTCGGGGATGCAACACACCGCCGTGAGGTAGGCCGCACCGATCACCGTCACGCGGGTCAGCACGTAATCAAGGTAGTTCGCGGTGTTCTTGCCCGGACGGATGCCGGGAATGAAGCCACCGTTCTTCTTGAGGTTCTCCGCCGTCTCTTCCGGATTGAAGACAACCGCGGTGTAGAAGAAGCTGAAGAAGATGATGCCGGCGGCATAGAACAGCATGTAGAGCGGCTTGCCGTGCCCCAGGTACTGGTTCAGCGACACCACGATCTTGCCCATCGTCGAGTCCGGCTGCAGCGAGTTGCCCGCGAACTGAGTGATGGTGAGCGGCAGCAGCAGCAGCGAGCTCGCGAAGATCGGAGGGATCACGCCCGCGGTGTTGATCTTCAGCGGCAGGTGGCTGCGATCCGCCTGCATCATGCCACGCTGTGTCGCGCGCTTGGGATACTGGATCAGCAGGCGACGCTGGGCGCGCTCGAAGAAACAGATCAGCAGGATCATCGCAACGATAAGCGCGATCAGGAACATGATGAGCAGCGAACCGGTGTCCCCGGCCGAGTAGGCCTGGCCCAGGTTCGAGGCAAACGTCGGCATCTGCGCAACGATACCGGCCATGATGATCAGCGACACGCCGTTGCCAATACCGCGCGAAGTGATCTGCTCACCCAGCCACAGCAGGAACATCGTGCCACCAACCAGGCTGATGACGGCACCAATGCGGAACAGGATGCCCGGATCGACCACGGCGGGGAGACCGCTCGAGGCGCCATAGGCTTCCAGGCTCACGGCCAGGAAGTAGCCCTGGATGGCGCAGAGGCCGACCGTGCCGTAGCGGGTGTACTGGTTCAGCTTCTTGCGGCCAGCCTCACCTTCCTTCTTCAGCGCCATGAGCGCGGGATGAAGCGAAGCGGCCAGCTGCACCACGATCGAGGCCGTGATGTAGGGCATGACGCCCAGCGCAATCAGGCTCATGCGCGAAAGCGAACCACCCGAAAAGGTGTTGAACAGGTCAAGGATGCCGCCCTGCGTCTGGCTGTAAAGCTCGCTCAGGATGCGGGCATCGACGCCCGGCAGCGGCACAAAGCTCAGGAAGCGGAAAACGATAAGCGCACCGATCGTGAACCAGATGCGCTTCTTCAGCTCGGTAGCCTTGGAGAAATTGCTCAGGCTCAGCGAGCTGGCGATATTGTCGGCACGGGAAGCCATGAGTGGTAGAAGCCTCGAATAGCGTGTTCGGATTCGGCCTTAGCTGCTGAGAGCACCCTTGTCGAACCCGCGTTCCAGTCCGTCCATATAGACATTCGTAGGAGGGCGGAAACCCTCCGTGCCACCAACGGCGCGCAAAACCCACATGATTCGCGCCAGTACCGCCGTGGCGAAACGCACGAGAGGGCGAAACGCACCGCGCTCCGCCCTCTCTTTACTGCGTTACCGCACTGTGGCGAATCAGGCCGCAGCGGCTTCCTTGGCAGGCAGGATCACCTTGCCACCAGCCTTTTCAACGGCTTCCACGGCGCCCTTCGAGGCACCGGCAACGTTGAATTCGACCTTGGCGGTGAGCTCACCCTTACCCAGGAGACGCACGCCGTCCTTGCCACCACGGGCCAGGCCAGCGCCCTTGAGCGCGGCGTGATCGACGGTGCCCGAGATGTCGAGCTTGCCGGCGTCGATCGCCTTCTGGACCATGCCCAGGTTCACTTCCGCGTAGTCCTTGGTGAACTTCGCGTTGGTGAAGCCGCGCTTCGGAAGACGCATGTGAAGCGGCATCTGGCCGCCTTCGAAACCCTTGACGGCAACGCCCGAACGGCTCTTCTGGCCCTTTTGACCACGAGCCGAGGTCTTGCCCTTGCCCGAACCGATACCACGGCCGACACGCATGCGGCGGTGACGGGCACCGGCGTTGTCACGGAGATCGTTGAGATTCATAGTCTGCACTCGCTTTCGCTTTTCATCGCGCTGGATGGGAAGCGGGCCCCTTAGGCGAAAGGGGGCCGCCTGTCACCCCCTATTCGCGCGGAGCCTGACTATTTGCCGAGGCCGAAGACCAGCTTGGCATCGCCCGGAACCGTGGTCGCGAACGCATCGCGGGCCGGTGTCCAGCGCACGACCTTCATCGCCACTTCGCACAGTTCGGCGTCGAATTCGGGCGAGTTAGACGCAGGCACGAGCTCGCAACTCGTCGAGTTCCCACCCTCGTCAATCGTGAACTGCAACTCGTAGCGCGAGAAACGGCGCTGACGCAGGATCGGGTCGTAGCGGTGCTTGATCTGGAAGAACGCGCGATTGAAATCGGCCAGGCTCGCATCGTCGTAGCGCGGGTTCTGGCGCAGGTTGGCGAACTCCTCCTCGCTGACATACGAACGCAGCCGTCCGATCATGTCCGTCCAGCGCATGAGGCGCGCGACCTGAAGGGGCGACTGGCGATCGATCGCGGTCTGGCAACTTGCCCCTGTCGGGCTTGCCCCCGCCTCGATCAGAACGTCCGCTGTCCGCCAGCGCTGATAGGCGATGGCCCAGGCCAGCGGCGTGAGGCCGAACATGTCGGGCTTGTCGATGTCCTGCGGGCGCGCCTCGACAAGCCGGCGCAACTGGCCGACAGCATTGTGGCGCGCAGCATAGCCCATCGTGTCCACTGCCTCTCCCGACTGCAGATCGGCAAAACCGTAAGGTTGCGAAATCGGCTCATCCGGACGGATTTCCGGTTCAGGGCCCACATCCGAGACGGGGCGGCAGATATCACGATAGGGATAGTGCGGGTCGGCCATCAGGGCCGCGTTGTACTGTCGACCGAAGGCCGTTGCGGGGACGTCGGCCCCCCTGCCCTCGGCGGCGGCAAGATCCGGCACGAACGCCAGTGCCCGGACCGACCAGGCCGCCGGACTACCCAGAAGCCGGCACTGCGCGTTGTAGAGATCGAGTGAGACGCCCTGCGGCGTCGTCGCGGCGGCAAGGCGAAAATCGCCGCGCGCAATAGCGCTGGCCGCTTCCGCGACAGGATCGGGCTTCACGCCTGAGGCCAGCGCCTTACGCAGCGCCATGTCGCCCGCCCGCATCGAGGCGAGCACCTTGGGATCCGCGCGATAATCGTTGCACACCGCCACGGCCTCCCCCTCGGGAGCAAGGGTACGCTCAGAGCTCGGCTCAACTCCGCCACAGGCGGACAGGCAAAGCGCCAGCACACCTGCCAGCGCGCTCCGGCGCGAAGACACCGAACCAAACAGGCCACGTAACATCGATGCAGGCATTACCATCTGGAAGACATCCCGGGAGGACGAGTGGAAGGCGAGAGCGCATAGCACAGGCGCCCCTGAATGAAAGGTGCATCGCGCCACTGCCCGCCTCCCCCACGCGAAAAGGGCCCCGATGCCAAGCACCGGAGCCCTTTCAATCTTCAGCTCGCTGCTCCCGAGGGAGCGGCGGCCAGGTCAGTCGACCACGGCCACCATGTGCGGAAGCTTGGCAATCGCGCCACGAACCTCGGGGGTGTCCTCGAGCTCGACAACGCGGTGCATCTTGCCGAGGCCGAGACCGATGAGGATCTTCTTCTGGCTCTCGGGGCGACGGATCGGCGAACCGATCTGCTTGATCTTGATCTTGGCCATTGTCGCTTACTCCACGATGGCTTCAGCTGCGGCCTCGGCCTCAGCTTCGCTCGCACCGCCACGACCCAGGAGGTCGGAGACCTTCTTGCCACGACGCTGAGCCACCGCCTTGGGCGAGGACTGGTCGGTCAGGGCGTCGAAGGTGGCGCGGATCATGTTGTACGGGTTCGAGGTGCCGACCGACTTGGTCACGACGTCAGCGACGCCCAGGCTCTCGAACACGGCGCGCATCGGACCGCCGGCGATGATGCCGGTACCGGCCGGAGCCGTACGGACATTGACGCGGCCCGCACCGAAGTGGCCCTTGCCGTCGTGATGAAGGGTACGACCCTCCTTCAGAGCGACGCGGATCATCTTCTTCTTGGCCGAAGCGGTTGCCTTGGTGATTGCCTCAGGAACCTCGCGAGCCTTGGCATGGCCAAAGCCGACGCGGCCCTTGCCGTCACCCACGACGACGAGTGCGGCAAAACCGAAGCGCTTACCGCCCTTGACGGTCTTCGAGACGCGGTTGATGTGAACCAGCTTCTCGATCAGCTCTTCGCCCTGCTCCTCGTCGTCGCGACGGCCACGACGGTCGTCACGACGGCCACGGCCACCGCGCTCGCCACGGCCACGGCCGCCACGACCACGACCGCCATCACGGCTCTCGCGCTGCTCCTGGGGAGCACCGCCCTGCGGGTTGTCAGCCGCGATGGGCTGCTCACTGCTGGTGGTGTTGGTGTTTTCGTCAGCCATGCTCAGAACTCCAGCCCGCCTTCGCGGGCGGCATCGGCCAGCGCCTTGACGCGACCATGATAGAGGAAGCCGCCGCGATCGAACACGACCGAAGTGATGCCCGCCTTCTTGGCGGCCTCGGCGAGTTCCTTGCCCACGCGGATGGCGGCATCGGTGTCAGCGCCCTTGCCGCCAAGCGTGTTGGCAGCAGCGACCGTACGGCCCTGCGCATCGTCGATGATCTGGGCGTAGATGTGACGTCCGGTGCGGTGCACCGAAAGACGCGGACGGCCCGAAGCCGACGCGCGAAGGGCGGTGCGCACGCGCTGACGGCGGCGCTGGAAAAGGGAAAGCTTTGCCATTACTTCTTCTTCCCTTCCTTGCGGAAGATGTACTCGCCGCGGTACTTGATGCCCTTGCCCTTGTAGGGTTCGGGCTTGCGCCAGCGACGAATCTCGGCCGCGATCTGGCCGACCTTCTGCTTGTCGATGCCCGAGATCTCGACGGTGGTGTTATCCGGCGCCTTGATCTCGATACCTTCCGGGATGTCGATGTCGACATCGTGCGAGTAGCCGAGCTGAAGCTTGAGCTTCTTGCCCTGGACCTGTGCGCGGTAGCCGACGCCCTTGAGTTCAAGGACCTTCGAGTAACCTTCGGTCACGCCGCCAACGAGGTTGGCGACGAGCGTGCGCTGCATGCCCCAGTGGCTGCGAGCCACCTTCGACTGGTTGATCGGCGAAACGCCAACCGAACCTTCTTCGACGGTGTAGGTAACCTGGTCGGAAACGCCCATTTCAAGCGTACCCTTGGGGCCCTTCACGGTCAGCACGTTGCCTTCGAGCTTGGCGGTAACGCCGGCCGGAATAGCAACCGCCCTCTTACCAATGCGGCTCATCAGAACACCTCCGCCAGCACTTCGCCACCGACGTTGTCGGCACGTGCTTCGGCATCCGAGAGCACGCCCTTGGGCGTCGAGACGATGGTGATGCCAAGGCCATTGCGCACAACCGGGAGTTCCTTGGAACCCGAGTAGACGCGGCGGCCAGGCTTGGAGACGCGAGCGATGTGCTTGATAGCGGGCTCGCCTTCGAAGTACTTCAGCTCGATGCGCAGCTGCGGATGGGCACCGGTGGTGTCATCGCTGTAGCCACGGATGTAGCCCTCACGCTGGAGAACTTCGAGCACGCGCGCACGCAGCTTGCTGGCGGGGGAAAGGACGGAGTCCTTCTTCGCCTGCTGGCCGTTGCGGATGCGGGTGAGCATATCACCCAGGGGATCGGTCATAGCCATTGCTTATGTATCCCTTACCAGCTCGACTTGGTCACGCCGGGGATCATGCCCTTGTTGGCAAGATCACGCAGCTCAACGCGGCACAGGCCGAACTTGCGGTAGTAACCACGCGGACGACCGGTCGTGGCGCAGCGGTTGCGAACCCGGGTCGGGTTGCCGTTGCGCGGGATCTCGGCCAGCTTCAGACGGGCGATGAGACGCTCGGTTTCGTCGAGCGAGGTGTCATCGGCAATCGCCTTGAGGCGTTCGTACTTACCAGCGTACTTCTTGACGAGCTTCTTACGACGCTCGTTCTTGTTCACGGAACTCAGTTTCGCCATGGACTTAAGCTCTCTTCCTCAGCGGCGGCTCACGCCGCCTCCTTCTCTTCCGCGGCTTCTTCAACCGGGAACGGGAAACCGAAAAGACGCAGCAGTTCGCGTGCTTCTTCGTCGGTCTTGGCGGTGGTGGTGACGATGATGTCCATGCCACGCACCTTCTCGATCTGATCGTAGCTGATCTCGGGGAAGATGATCTGCTCCTTCAGGCCCATCGCGTAGTTTCCGCGGCCGTCGAACGACTTGGCGTTCAGACCACGGAAGTCGCGGATGCGGGGCATCGCGATGGTGATGAGGCGATCGAGGAATTCGTACATGCGTTCGCGGCGCAGGGTAACCTTGCAGCCGATGGGCATGCCTTCACGCAGCTTAAACTGCGCGATCGACTTGCGGGCCTTGGTGATCACGGGCTTCTGGCCGGCAATCTTTTCCATTTCGGCCGCGGCGGTCTGGACCTTCTTCTTGTCCTGGCTCGCCTCGCCCACGCCCATGTTGAGCGTGATCTTCTCGATCGAAGGCACTTCCATCACGTTCTTGTAGCCGAACTTTTCGGTCATCGCCTTGACGATTTCCGCATCGTACTTCGAACGCATACGCGGGGTGTACTTATCAGCCATCGATGGTCTCCCCGGTCTTCACGGCCACACGGACCTTCTTGCCGTCCTTCTCTTCGAAGCGAACGCGGGTCGGCTTGCCGTCAACGGCAACCGCGACCTTGCTGATCGCCATCGGAGCGGGATTGCGCTCGATGCCGCCCTGCGGGTTCTGCTGGGTCGGCTTGCGGTGGCGGGTGGCGACATTCACGCCCTCGACCACGACCTTGCCGTCCTTGGGCATGACCTGGAGAACAGCGCCAGTGCGGCCCTTATCCTTGCCCGACAGAACGACGACCTGGTCACCCTTCTTGATCTTCGCGGCAGCCATTACAGCACCTCCGGAGCAAGCGAGATGATCTTCATGAAGCCCTTGCCGCGAAGCTCGCGAACCACGGGGCCGAAGATACGGGTGCCGATCGGCTCCTCGCTCTTGTTGATGAGCACGGCAGCGTTGCTGTCGAAGCGGATGACGCTGCCGTCGGGACGACGAACGTCCTTACGGGTGCGCACGATGACAGCACGGTGCACGTCGCCCTTCTTGACGCGCGCGCGCGGCTGCGCTTCCTTTACCGACACCACGATGATGTCGCCGACGCCTGCGAAACGACGCTTCGAGCCACCCAGCACCTTGATGCACTGGACGCGCTTCGCGCCGCTGTTGTCCGCGACGTCGAGATTGGATTGCATCTGGATCATTGATCCGGTTCCTTCTCAACGGCTTGCCGGAACCAGTCCGGCAGTTCCAAAAAAGCTCCCCCGGCGGTTAAGCCGGGGGCGTCTCAAATCAGTTGGCGGCCTCTACGTCGAGATTAGCCTCGATGGCAATACCCTTTCCGGCCTGCAACGTGTCGAGAACCTTCCAGGTCTTCGACTTTGAGATCGGTTTGGTTTCCTCGATGCGGACGCGATCACCAATGTGGTACGCGTTCTCTTCGTCGTGGGCGGCATACTTCTTCGAGCGGCGAATGATCTTGCCGTAAAGCGGGTGCTTCACACGGCGCTCGACGAGTACGGTAACGGTCTTGTCGGTCTTGTCGGAAACGACGGTACCGATCAGAATACGCTTGGGCATCGTGTTTCCTCCTTACTTCGCCGCAGCCGAACGCTCAGCCTGGAGCGTCTTGATGCGTGCGATGTTGCGACGGACCTCCTTGATCCGGGCCGGTGCCTCGAGCTGGCTCGTGGCGGCCTGGAAACGAAGGTTGAACTGCTCGCGCTTCAGAGCGACCAGCTCTTCCGTAAGCTGGTCGTCGGTCTTGGCGCGGAAGTCTTCAGTCTTGGCAGCCATGAATTAACCCTCCAGGTGCGAGGTGTCGCCGAGACGGGCAACGACCTTGGTCTTGATGGGAAGCTTCATCGCAGCGCGGCTGAAAGCCTCAGCGGCGAGCGGGCCAGCAACGCCGTCCAGCTCGAACAGGATTCGGCCCGGCTTCACACGCGCGGCCCAGTATTCCACCGAACCCTTGCCCTTACCCTGACGGACTTCAGCAGGCTTCTTCGAAACCGGCACGTCGGGGAAGACGCGGATCCAGAGGCGACCCTGGCGCTTGATGTGACGCGTGATCGCGCGGCGAGCCGCTTCGATCTGGCGGGCGGTGATGCGTTCCGGCTCGAGAGCCTTGAGGCCATAGGAGCCAAAGTTCAGATCGGTGCCGCCCTTGGCAGCGCCCTTGATCTTGCCCTTGAAAGCCTTGCGGAACTTGGTCTTTTTCGGTTGCAGCATGGTGCTTACTCTATCCTAAGCCTCAGCGCGCCGGGCGGACGCCGGAGGTCTGAGCCTCCATCATCAGCCGGTCCTGCGCCGTCGGGTCGTGGCCCAGGATCTCACCCTTGAAGACCCAGACCTTGATGCCGATGATACCGTAGGCGGTCAGCGCCTCGGCTTCGGCATAGTCGATGTTCGCACGCAGGGTGTGAAGCGGCACGCGACCTTCGCGGTACTGCTCGACGCGAGCGATTTCGGCGCCGCCCAGACGGCCACCGCACATGATCTTGATGCCTTCGGCACCCAGACGCATGGCCGACTGCATCGCGCGCTTCATCGCACGACGGAAGGCAACGCGGCGGATCAGCTGGTCCGCAATGCCCTGAGCGATCAGCTTGGCGTCGACTTCCGGCTTGCGGATTTCAACGATGTTCAGCTTCACTTCGCTCGAGGTCATCACCGCAAGCTTCTTGCGAAGCTTCTCGATGTCCGCACCCTTCTTGCCGATGATCACACCGGGACGGGCCGCGTAGATCGAGATGCGGCACAGCTTGGCCGGACGCTCGATGACCACCTTCGAGATAGCCGCCTGAGGCGCGTTCTCGAGGATGAACTTGCGGATCTTGAGGTCTTCCTCAAGCAGTTTGCCGTAGTCCCGGCCTTCCGCGAACCAGCGGCTGTCCCAGGTACGGTTGATCTGCAGACGCAGACCGATCGGATTGCTCTTATGACCCATGGATCAGGCCTCCTCGACTTCGCGAACGACGATCCGCAGACGTGAGAACGGCTTGAGGATCCGGGTGCTCTTGCCACGACCACGGGTGTGGAAGCGCTTCATGGTGATCGACTTGCCGACCGACGCCTCGGCGACGACGAGAGCGTCGACGTCGAGGTTGTGGTTGTTCTCCGCGTTGGCAATCGCCGAAGCGAGAACCTTGCGGGCGTCCACGGCCATGGCCTTCTTCGAGAAAGCGAGGATGTTCATCGCTTCCTCAGCCTTCTTGCCACGGATCAGGGCGGCGACGAGATTGAGCTTCTGCGCCGAACCACGGATCGTGGTGCCGACCGACAGGGCTTCCTTTTCGCCGACGCGGCGGGGTGCTGCCTGCTTGCTCATTAGCGCTTGCCCTTCTTGTCGGCAGCGTGGCCCGGGAACGAGCGCGTGGGCGCGAATTCACCGAACTTGTGGCCGACCATGTCCTCGTTGACCGAGACCGGGATGAACTTGTGCCCGTTGTAGACGTTGAACGTCAGACCAACGAACTGCGGAAGGATGGTGCTGCGACGCGACCAGGTCTTGATCGGACCAGCGCGGTTGCCGGCATCCTGCGCGACCTCGGCCTTCTTGAGAAGGTACAGGTCGACGAAGGGGCCTTTCCAGACGGAACGTGCCATCGTGTCTTACCTCTTCTTCTTGGCGTGGCGCGAACGGATGATCATCTTGTCCGTCTGCTTGTTGTTGCGAGTGCGGGCACCCTTGGTCGGCTTGCCCCACGGAGTAACCGGATGACGGCCACCCGAGGTGCGGCCTTCACCACCACCGTGCGGGTGGTCGACCGGGTTCTTGGCAACACCACGCGTCAGCGGGCGACGGCCCATCCAGCGCTTGCGGCCTGCCTTGGCGAGGGTCTGGTTCTGGTTGTCGGGGTTCGACACCGCACCGACCGTGCCCATGCAGTCGCCACGCAGGTAGCGCTGCTCGCCCGAGTTCAGGCGCACGATGACCATGCCGCGGTCACGACCGACGACCTGGACGTAGGCACCGGCCGAACGGGCGATCTGGCCACCCTTGCCCGGCTTCATCTCGACGTTGTGGCAGATCGTGCCGACCGGCATCTGCGACAGGAGCATGGCGTTGCCCGGCTTCGTGTCGCACTTCTCGGCGGCGATGACCTTGTCGCCAGCAGCAAGGCGCTGCGGAGCGATGATGTAGGCCTGTTCGCCATCAGCGTAGTTCACGAGCGCGATGAAGGCGGTGCGGTTGGGATCGTACTCGATCCGCTCGACGGTGCCTTCAACGTCCCACTTGCGACGCTTGAAGTCGATGTAGCGGTACTTCTGCTTGTGACCACCGGCGATGCCACGCGAAGTGACATGACCCTTGTTGTTGCGGCCACCGGTCTTGCGCTTGCCTTCGGTCAGAGCCTTGACAGGCTTGCCCTTCCACAGCGCCGACTTGTCGACGAGGACCAGGCCGCGGCGGGCGGGGCTGGTCGGGTTGTAATGCTTGAGTGCCATCGGATCAGCCCTGTACGCCTTCGGTGATGTCAATCGGCTGCTGACCTTCGGCCAGCGTGACAATCGCCTTCTTCACGTCGCTGCGGCGGTAGTCCTTACCGCGCCAGCGCTTGGTCTTGCCCTTGGTCACCAGCGTGTTGACGCTCTTGACCTTGCGGTCGAACAGCGCCTCGACGGCAGCCTTGATCTCGGGCTTGGTCGCATCGCCGGCCACCTTGAAGACGACCGCGTTGTTCTCGGAGAGAAGCGTCGCCTTTTCGGTGATGTGCGGTGCAAGGATCACGTCGTAGTGACGGATTTCTGCAGCGGTCTTAGCCATTGAAGCGCGCCTCCAGCTTTTCGACAGCGGCGCGGGTGAGCACCAGCGTGTCGTGCTTCAGGATGTCGTAGACGTTCGCGCCCTGGGCGGGGAGAACGTTCACGCCGATGAGGTTGCGAGCGGCCTTGGCGAAGTTGTCGTTGACGGCTTCACCGTCGATCACGAGCACCTTCTTGCCGAAGTTCGCCTTGGCGAGCTGACCGGCGAGGACCTTGGTCTTGGCGTCGGCAACGTCGAGCGTGTCGACGATGACGAGACCGGCCTTGGCCTTCGAGGAGAGCGCCATCTTGAGACCCAGCGCGCGCAGCTTCTTGTTCAGCGACTGGCCGAACTCGCGGCGACGGGCACCATGGGCCTTACCACCGCCGATGAAGACGGGAGCTGCACGGTCACCGTGACGAGCCGTGCCGCCGCCCTTCTGGCGACCCCACTTCTTGCCGGTGCGCGCAACGTCCGAGCGTTCGCGGGTGGCGCGGGCGATGCCGCGGCGGTTTTCCATCTGCCAGGTAACGACACGGTGCAGGATGTCCGCGCGCGGCTCGAGGCCGAACACGTCATCCGACAGCTCGATGTCGCCGTTACCGGCGGAACCGTCGATATTGAGGACCTGAACCTTCACGACTTAGCCCTCCTGGCCTTCGGTCGCTTCGACAGCCGCGGTGTCTTCCGCGGGGGTGTCAGCAGCCGAATCGTTGCTGTTGGCGGCCGTCTTGAGGCCGGCGGGGTACGGAGCCTCGGCGTGACGGGCGACCTTGACGGCGTCCGAAACGGTGAGCCAGGCATTCTTCGCGCCCGGGACCGAGCCCTTGACGAAGATCAGGCCACGCTCGTCGTCCACACGGACGATCTCGAGGTTCTGCTGGGTGCGCTGACGGTCGCCCATGTGGCCGGCCATCTTCTTGTTCTTGAACACCTTGCCCGGATCCTGACGGTTACCCGTCGAACCGTGCGAACGGTGCGAGAGCGACACACCGTGGGTGGCGCGCAGACCGCCGAAGCCCCAACGCTTCATGGCGCCTGCAAAGCCCTTGCCCTGGGTGTGGCCGGCAACGTCGACGAGCTGGCCGGGCACGAAGTGCGAGGCCGCGATGGTCGAGCCGACTTCGAGCAGCGCGTCGTCGGCGACGCGGAACTCGGCAACGCGCATCTTGAGCGAAACTTCCGCCTTGGCGAAGTGCTCGCGCTGCGGCTTGGCAACGTTCTTCTGCTTGGCTTCGCCGGCACCGAGCTGAACCGCGACGTAGCCGTCACGATCATTGGTGCGGACCGAAACCACCTGGCAATCTTCCAGCGCCAGAACGGTCACGGGCACATGCCGGCCGTCCTCCTGGAAAAGGCGGGTCATCCCGACTTTCTTGGCGATCACGCCAGTACGCATGATCTGTCTCCTCAACAGAGGCCTGCCCGGGCCCATCCCGAACAGGCGTGTCCAGCCCAATGATGTGATGCATGCCCCGTCCGGGCTGGAATGTTCCCTGCTCAAGGCCCGAATGGCCCGGCGGAAACGAGACGGGGGACGCATTCCCAGCTTCATCCCGAAGGAGGAAACCAGAGGTATCCCTTGTGTCCTCTCGGGCCGATGGCTCTGGAGGCTCTGTCTCTGCGCGTTTTGCCGCGCAAAGCCGATCTCAGTGGATCGACAAGGTTATCTGGACCCGAAGGTCCGAATTTCGCCCGATCGTTTAACGTCCGATCAGAAAGACGGACGGGGTCACCTGAGGCGACCCCGAGCTGGATCAGGCCAGCTTGATCTCGACGTTCACCCCGGCCGCGAGGTCCAGCTTCATCAGAGCGTCGACGGTGGCAGCGTTCGGCTGCACGATGTCAAGCAGACGCTTGTACGTGCGGACTTCGAACTGCTCACGCGACTTCTTGTCGATGTGCGGACCGCGGTTCACGGTGAACTTCTCGATCTTCGTCGGCAGCGGAATGGGGCCCCGAATGAGCGCGCCGGTGCGGCGGGCCGTGTCAGCGATTTCGCCAGTCGCCTGGTCGAGCACGCGGTGGTCAAACGCCTTGAGGCGAATGCGGATGTTCTGAGCTTCCATGTACCTGCTACCGATGAGAAAGAGCCAAAGGGCGCGAAGCCCTGTTAAATTCGAGCCGCGCAACTACACGCTGATGCGCAGTCTAGCAAGCCCTGATTTGCGATTTTCTGCGCCCCGCCAGCCCCGTATCCAACAAGGCCATGGCGGCGCACGATTCTATCACGGGCAAGCCCCGCCGCGAAGCGATCACACCAGGCGCACTCGGGCAGCTGGCCGTCCACGCACGAAGCCTCAAGAGCTACCCGCGACTCGCAGCCACAGCGCCAGAAACGCGAAGGCCCGGCCCTGCTTGCGCAGGACCGGGCCAATCACGTTAGTCGTCAAAGACCTGCGGATTAGGCAGTGATCTTGGCAACAACGCCCGAGCCGACGGTGCGGCCGCCTTCACGGATTGCGAAGCGCAGACCTTCGTCCATGGCGATCGGCGCGATCAGCTTGACCGAGATGGTCACGTTGTCGCCCGGCATCACCATTTCGGTGCCCTCGGGAAGGATCACTTCGCCGGTGACGTCGGTGGTGCGGAAGTAGAACTGCGGACGGTAGTTCGCGAAGAACGGGGTGTGACGGCCACCTTCGTCCTTCGAGAGCACGTAGACCTCAGCCGAGAACTCGGTGTGCGGGGTCACGGTGCCCGGCTTGGCGAGAACCTGGCCACGCTCGACTTCGTCGCGCTTCAGGCCACGGATCAGGGCGCCGATGTTGTCGCCAGCTTCACCCTGGTCGAGCAGCTTGCGGAACATTTCCACGCCGGTGACGGTGGTCTTCTGGGTGTCGCGGATGCCGACGATCTCGACTTCTTCGCCAACCTTGATGATGCCGGTTTCGACGCGGCCGGTGACAACCGTACCACGACCCGAGATCGAGAACACGTCCTCGACGGGCATCAGGAAGTTCTGGTCGGTCGGACGCGGGGGCTGCGGGATGAACTCGTCGACGGCAGCCATGAGCTCAAGGATCTTGTCCTTGCCGATTTCGTCGTCACGGCCTTCGAGAGCGGCCAGAGCCGAACCCTTGACGATGGGAATATCGTCGCCCGGGAAGTCGTACGAGGAGAGAAGCTCACGGACTTCCATTTCGACGAGCTCGAGGAGCTCTTCGTCGTCGACCTGGTCAACCTTGTTGAGGAACACGACGAGAGCCGGAACGCCAACCTGACGGGCGAGCAGGATGTGCTCACGGGTCTGGGGCATCGGGCCGTCAGCAGCGTTCACCACGAGGATGGCGCCGTCCATCTGAGCCGCACCGGTGATCATGTTCTTGACGTAGTCAGCGTGACCCGGGCAGTCGACGTGCGCGTAGTGACGGTTGGCGGTCTCGTACTCGACGTGCGCGGTCGAGATGGTGATGCCGCGCTCGCGCTCTTCGGGAGCCTTGTCGATGTTGGCGAAGTCGACGGCTTCACCGAAGCCGGCTTCTGCCAGAACCTTGGTGATCGCCGCGGTGAGGGTGGTCTTGCCATGGTCGACGTGACCGATGGTGCCGATGTTGCAGTGCGGCTTGTTCCGCTCGAATTTTGCCTTGGCCATCTTACAAACCTTCTTTCACAATGAACTTGAATCTGGGGAATTCGAGGCGGCTCCCACAGAATCGCAGGCGCCGCCCCTAGAACCATTCTTGCCCTTAAGCAAGCTTCTCCTTCACTTCCGCCGCGACGTTGGCCGGAACCTCGTCGTAGTGGCTGAAGATCATCGAGTACTGAGCGCGTCCCTGGGTGAACGAACGCAGCTGGTTCACGTAGCCGAACATGTTGGCGAGCGGCACGTGGGCCTCGACAACCTGGGCGTTACCACGGCTGTCGGTGCCCTGGATCTGACCACGGCGGCTGTTCATGTCGCCGATAACGTCGCCCATGAACTCTTCCGGGGTCACAACCTCGACCTTCATGATCGGCTCGAGGATCTTGATGCCCGACTTCTGCGCGGCTTCGCGCATGCAGCCACGGCCGGCGATTTCGAAGGCCAGGGCCGACGAGTCGACGTCGTGGTACTTACCGTCGATCAGCTCGATGTCGAAGTCGACGATCGGGAAGCCGATGAGCGCGCCGGTGTCGGCGGTCTCACGCATGCCCTTCTCGACAGACGGGATGTATTCGCGCGGAATGTTACCGCCCTTGATCGAGTCGATGAAGTTGATGCCGGCACCGCGCTCACCCGGGGTGAGCTTGACCTTCACTTCTGCGAACTGACCCGAACCACCCGACTGCTTCTTGTGGGTATAGACCAGCTCGACGGGCTTGCCGAGGTATTCGCGGTACGCCACCTGCGGCGCGCCGACGTTGGCCTCGACCTTGAACTCGCGCTTCATGCGATCGACGATGATGTCGAGGTGAAGCTCGCCCATGCCCTTGATGATGGTCTGGCCCGATTCGTGGTCGGTCGAGACGCGGAACGAGGGATCCTCGGCAGCCAGGCGCGACAGGGCGAGGCCCATCTTTTCCTGGTCGGCCTTGGTCTTGGGTTCCACCGACAGCTCGATGACGGGCTCGGGGAATTCCATGCGCTCAAGAATGATCGGAGCCTTCTCGGCGCACAGCGTGTCACCGGTCGTGGTCTCCTTCAGACCCGCAACAGCGACGATATCGCCGGCGTAAGCCTGATCGATGTCTTCACGGTTGTTCGAGTGCATGAGCAGCATGCGGCCGATCTTTTCCTTCTTGTCCTTCACCGAGTTCAGGTACGAACCCTTGGTGAGCATGCCGGAGTAGATACGGCAGAAGGTCAGCGAGCCGACGAAGGGGTCGTTCATGATCTTGAACGCCAGCGCCGAGAACGGAGCATCGTCGCTCGAAGGACGGGTCTGCTCTTCCTCGCTGTCGGGCAGGACGCCCTTGATCGCGGGAACGTCGATCGGGCTCGGCATGTAGTCGACAACGGCGTCGAGCAGGGGCTGCACGCCCTTGTTCTTGAACGCCGAGCCGCACAGCACGGGCACGAAGGCGCGCTCGAGCGTACCCTTACGGATCAGCTTCTTGAGCGTGTCGACGTCGGGCTCGGTGCCTTCGAGGTAGGCTTCCATGACATCGTCGTCCTGCTCGACGGCGGTCTCAAGAAGCTTCTCGCGGTATTCGGCAGCCTTGTCAGCCAGGTCCGCAGGGATGTCGGTGTACTTGAACGACGCGCCGAGGCCGTCGTTTTCCCACACGATGCCGCGCATCTTGACGAGGTCGACGACGCCCGAAAGGTCGGCTTCGGCGCCGATCGGCAGCGTCAGGACCAGCGGGGTCGCGCCGAGGCGGTCGATGATCGACTGGACGCAGTAGTAGAAGTCGGCGCCGGTGCGGTCGAGCTTGTTGACGAAGCACATGCGCGGAACGCCGTACTTGTCGGCCTGACGCCACACGGTCTCCGACTGCGGCTCAACGCCGGCAACGCCGTCGAACACGGCAACCGCGCCGTCGAGGACGCGCAGCGAACGCTCGACTTCGATGGTGAAGTCGACGTGGCCCGGGGTGTCGATGATGTTGATGCGGTGCTCTTCACCTTCGCCGTCTTCCGCCTTCCACATGGTGGTGGTGGCAGCCGAGGTGATGGTGATGCCGCGTTCCTGCTCCTGCTCCATCCAGTCCATGGTGGCGGCGCCGTCGTGCACTTCGCCGATCTTGTAGGACTTGCCGGTGTAGTAGAGGATACGCTCGGTCGTGGTGGTCTTGCCGGCGTCGATGTGCGCCATGATACCGATATTGCGGTAGCGTTCGATCGGATGGCTACGTGCCATGGTGCAGGTTCCTTAGCAGGAGGGTTTGGAGGCGGATGCGGGCCCAAATAAACCCGTGCCTCCTGAATTGAAAGTGTGACGCGCCCATGACGCCGCCGAAACGGTGCCAAGGCGCGTCACGAAGCGTCTTACCAGCGGTAGTGCGAGAAGGCGCGGTTCGCGTCCGCCATGCGGTGCGTGTCTTCGCGCTTCTTCACGGCGTTGCCGCGGTTGTTCGCCGCATCCATGAGCTCACCCGAGAGGCGAGCCGACATGGTGGTCTCGGGACGACCGCGGGCGGCCGAGATGAGCCAGCGGATGGCCAGGGCCTGGGCGCGCTCGGGACGCACTTCGACGGGGACCTGGTAGGTCGCACCACCGACGCGGCGGCTGCGGACCTCGATCTGCGGCTTCACGTTGTTCAGGGCATCGTGGAACAGCTGGACCGGATCGGCCTTGGCGCGGGTTTCCATGGTGTCGAGCGCGCCATAGACGATACGCTCGGCAGCCGACTTCTTGCCGTCGTACATGAGGTTGTTCATGAACTTCGACAGGACCAGATCACCAAACTTCGGATCCGGCAGGATTTCCCGCTTCTCGGGACGACGACGACGTGACATCGTTTTGAATTCCTTGTTCTTGCGGTCGGGCGCCGAAGCGCATCACCAACCGTGAAATGTCATGGAGCGATGCGCGAGACGCACCGCTGCCGGATCACTTGGGACGCTTGGCGCCGTACTTCGAGCGCGACTGCTTGCGGTCCTTGACGCCCTGCGTGTCGAGCACGCCGCGCAGGATGTGGTAACGCACACCGGGAAGGTCGCGCACACGGCCGCCGCGGATGAGCACAACCGAGTGCTCCTGCAGGTTGTGGCCTTCGCCCGGGATGTACGAAATGACTTCACGGCTGTTGGTGAGGCGCACCTTGGCGACCTTGCGAAGTGCCGAGTTCGGCTTCTTCGGGGTCGTGGTGTACACGCGGGTGCAGACGCCACGCTTCTGCGGGTTCTGCTCCATGGCCGGGACCTTGGACTTGGCCTTCTGCGGCTCGCGACCCTTGCGGATCAGCTGGTTGATAGTGGGCATCTATACTCTTCTTTCAAATGGGAGTGCGATGGATCCGGCCCGCACCGTGGCGCAAACCCGACCACGGGACGGACCCTTCGCACCCCGGGTCTCAGGGCCGATGCAAGGCTGGAAAGGAAGAGTGCAAACGCGTCGCGCGGAATTCGGCAAATTGCGCGCCAGCCTCTGAACCGAGACACCTGCGCGTTACGCCGTATCCAGCGCGAGCCGAAAAACACTCCACCCGGCCCAGTCGGCACCGGATTACTCTGCTCGCGGGCTTCGTGGCGACTTGCGGACCGAATCGGACCATAAGGCAATCCGGAAGGATTGCGGCTTCCACCATCAAGAGGCTGGAAACCCACCAAAAACCACACACAAGCAGTGTTCAGCTCTATGCTGTCCCCCCGAACCATGTCCGGAGGAGATGCGCGCCCTTACGCAAAAGCGCCGGTTGGGTCAAGGTCGGCATAGGCCAAGGCGTTTCGGAGGGACCTGCGCCGGTAGCACGTCAGGCCTGCAAGGGAGGCATAGCCCGCCCGCGCCCTACCCGCTTGGCACGAACCAGCCCAGACCATCACGGCGCGGGCTATATGACACACCTTCCAGCAGCGCGACAGCCACGGGAAATCGCGACTGGAGCAGACCTGCGTTCATCACCAATTACTGGGCTTAATCTGTAATTTATCGAATTCTTTACAAATGGAGAATTAACCACGCGGCACTAGTGAAGCCGGAGTCCCGAAGCATGGCAATGCCGCCGTTCCTCAAACGCCTGATCGCCGAGCGCGACGGCAATACCATTCTGATCGTCGCGGCCGCGCTTCTGCCCCTGATCGCGATCATCGGAGGCGGGCTCGACATGAGCGTGGCCTACCTGGTGCGCGGCAAGCTGCAGAATGCATGCGATGCCGGGGTGCTCGCGGGGCGCCAGATCATGGAAGGCTCGCGCTGGAACCGGACCGCCGAGGACGAAGCCGACCGCTTCTTCGATTTCAATTTCGAAGAAGGCTTGCTGGGAACACGCGCAGTTGCCTTCGAGGCGACCCCCAACCCGGACGACAGCAACGAGATCCTCGGGACAGCGCAGGCAACCGTGCCGATGTCGCTCATGCGCATCTTCGGCTACACCCAGACCGAAGTCACGGTCGAGTGCAACGCCAAGCGCGACATGGGCCACAACGACGTCATGCTCGTGCTCGACGTCACCGGCTCGATGAACGATGCGCCGAGCTCGGGCGGCTCGACCAAGATCCGGCGCCTGCGCTCGGGCGCCATGGGCCTCTACCGCGCGCTCGACGAGGACAACGGCTCCGTCACGCGCTTCGGCATCATGCCCTATTCGCACACGGTGAACGTCGGTCGCTCACTGATGAACAAGGACATCCTCAAGGAACAGTCCTATGTGCACGTGGAGCGTGAGTGCTATTATTACTACGGCAACCAATATTGCTACAATCGGGCTGCGACCAAGACGGTCCACATCAACGAATCCTCCTGGAACAACGGGCAAGGTGGCGGCAGCACGGGCGGTAACACGCAGAACTTCCGGACCAGCGGCGACGGCTGTATCGAGGAGCGCCCCTCCATCGGCAACACGCTCGATCCTTTCGAGATCGAGACAAGCATCTCGCGCGCCGACATCGACACCCGTGCGGGCAACGCGGGCAATGAGCCCGAGCTGCAGTTTGGCCGCTACGACCCCGCCGTACAGGAGGCCGAGACCCAGTCGGGCTGCCCCTCCGAGGCGACAACCTTGCGTGAGTACAATTCCGAAAGCAGCTTCCAGACCGCGATCAATGATGCGACCGCGCGCGTGACGGGCGGCACCTATCACGACATCGGCATGCTCTGGGGTGTGCGCTTCATCTCGCGCACGGGCTTCTTCTCCAGCGACAACCCCACCGAGCGCGACGACGTGCCCGTACGCCAGCACATCGTCTTCATGACCGATGGCCGTCTCGACACCGACAAGGCCGATGGCTCCAACGACCTCTACAGCGCCTATGGCCTGCAGCGCTTCCAGCAGCGCGTGCAGGGTTCGGGTGCGATGCGCAACCGCCATATCAGCCGCTTCGATTCGGCCTGCACGGTTGCCAAGTCGATGGGCATCACGATCTGGGTCATCGCGCTCGATGTGACCGACACCGACGATATCGAAAGCTGCGCCACCAGCTCTTCGCAGTTCTACACCAGCGATGGCTCTGACCTCGAACAGATCTTCGAGGACATCGGCCGCGGCATCGGCAACCTGAGGCTGACGCGATGAGGCTGCCTCCCCTCCTGCGCCGCCTCAGGCGGGACCGGGGCGGCGTCACCGCCGTCGAGTTCGGACTTCTCATCGGCCCGCTGATGGTGCTCCTGACGGGCGCCTTTGACCTGGGCTACCAGTCCTACGTGCTCTCGGTGCTGCAGGGCACGCTCTCGGACGCCGCGCGGCGCGCCTCCGTGGAAGAGCCCGAGTTCATGACCGAGGGGGACACGACCGAGGAGCGCGTGGCCGCACAGATCCGCGCACAGCTCGCCAGCATTGCCCCCAATGCCACTCCGCAGATCACGATTCGGAACTACTACGAGTTCAGCGGCATCGGGAATGCCGAGAAGCTGATGACCGACGTCAACGGCAATGGTCGCTTCGACTATTACGACGGCGACTGCTGGCTCGACAGCAACGGGAACGGCGAATACGACCTCGATGCCGGGCGCAGCGGCATCGGCGGCGCGAACGACATCGCCTTCTACGAGGCCACGATCGAGGTCGACCGCCTGCTTCCCGTCCATCTTTTCACAGGCGGCGACGCGGCGGTTTCCCTCACCGCGAAGAGCGCCTTTCGAAACCAGCCCTACAGCGCCCAGGCCGTACCCCCGGTCCTGTGCGGGGAGCGGCGGCGATGAAGCCCCTGCCCTCGCGCCTGCAGGAACTCGGAGCCGATGAGAGCGGCGTTGCGATCATCGAGTTTGCCCTCATCGCGCCGCTCTTCCTGATGGTCCTGTGTACCGGCCTCGAACTCGCCAACTACGCCCGCGCGCAGCTGCGCGTGAGCGAGATCGCGATGAGCGTGGCCGACAACGCCGGGCGCGTCATGGGCGGGATCGACGAGGCCAACGTCCAGGAGGTCTTCGCCGGAGCCGCTTCCATCGGCGAGAGCATCGATTTCGAGGCCAATGGCCGCATCGTCCTCTCCTCGCTGGAGACCAACGGCCGCAGCGGACGCAATGCCGGCCAGATGATCCGCTGGCAGCGCTGCTGGGGCGAAGGCGACTTCGATCCCGCCTACGGCACCCAAGGCACGGGCCGTACCAACAACGCGCTGTCACAAGGCATGGGCCGCAACGGGCACCGCATTGCCGCTTCCTCGAACACGGCGATCATGTTCGTGGAAGCCAGCTACACCTACCAGCCGCTGATTGTCGCTGCCTTGTTCGATACTGGCACGATCCGGTACGAAAGCGCCTTCAACGTGCGCGGGCGGCAGAACCAGGAGCTGAGCAACGCGCAAGGCCTGACCGTCGCCAGCTGCGACTGACGCCTCCATCGAAGCGTTGCACGAAAAAAGGGGCGCCCCGATCCCGGGACGCCCCTTTTGTCTGTTCAGGCTCGTGTCCAGCCGGCGATCACGCCATGGCTGCGGCCGCTTCCTTGCTGGACGTCATCTTGCTGACAGCGAAGATGGCGAGCGTGGACGCGATCACGCCCGGAATGATCTCGTAGACCCCGGGTCCGCCCAGGAAGCTCGCGTTCCACTCCATGGCGATCCAGAAGATCACGACCAGCGCGCCCACGATGAGGCCCGAAACCGCGCCCGCACCCGACATGCCGCGCCAGGTCAGCGCAAGCAGGATCATCGGTCCGAAGGCCGCGCCGAAACCGGCCCAGGCGTTCGAGACGAGCTGGAGCACCTCGCTCTCGGGATCACCCGCGATGGCGATGGCCGCCAGCGAGACGATCAGGACCGCCACGCGCCCCACGTTCACGATCTCGCGCTCCGATGCGTCCTTGCGCAGGAACAGGCGGTAGAAGTCCTCGGCCAGCGAGCTGGACGAGACCAGCAGCTGCGAGGAGATCGTGCTCATGATCGCGGCAAGGAGCGCGGCGAGCAGGAAGCCGGTGATGAGCGGGTGGAAGAGCAGATGCGCAAGCGCGATGAAGATCGTTTCGGGATCGTCGAGCGGAATGCCGTTGCGCTGCATGTAGGCGCGGCCTGCAAGGCCCACGCCCAGCGCGCCGATCAGCGAGACCAGCATCCAGCCCATGCCGATGTTGCGCGCAACCTTGACGTCCTCGACACTGCGCACGGCCATGAAGCGCACGATGATGTGCGGCTGCCCGAAGTAGCCCAGGCCCCAGGTCACGGCCGAAAGCCAGCCGATGAAAGTCAGGCCATGGGTGAGGCTGAGGAAGTTGGGGTCGATCTCGGTCAGCGTCACTTCCATCTGCGCAAAGCCATCGCCCTGCCCGCCCCAGAGGACCACGATCGGCATCAGGATCAGCGCGACGACCATGATGCAGCCCTGGCAGAAGTCGGTGAGCGAAACGGCGAGGAAGCCGCCGATCATCGTGTAGGCCAGCACCACGCCCGCGGTCATCCAGATCCCGAACATGTAGTCGCTCATGCCGACATCGCCGAAGAGCCCGGCAAAGCTGGTAACGAAGAGCTTGCCGCCGCCGACGAGACCGGCCGCGGTATAGACGGTGAAGAAGACGACGATGATGACCGCCGACACCACGCGCAGCAGCGTCGCCTTGTCGGGGAAGCGATTGGCGAGGAATTCGGGAATGGTCAGCGCGTTGCCGTAGGAAACCGTCTGCTCGCGCAGGCGCGGGGCAACGACCACCCAGTTGACCAGTGCGCCCAGGAAAAGGCCAATGCCGATCCAGGCTTCGACCAGCCCCGAGGCATAGAGCGCGCCCGGCAGTCCCATGAGGAGCCAGCCCGACATGTCCGAGGCCCCGGCGGAGAGCGCCGCGACGGCTGGGTGCAGGTTGCGCCCGCCCAGCAGATAGCCTTCAGAGTCCTCGGTGGACTTCTTCCAAGCATAGAGACCGATGCCAAGCATCAGGACAAAGTAGAGGGTTAACGATATCAAGGTTCCTGTCTGCATAGGCCGAGGACATAGCCACCCGAGTCGCAAAACCCAAGGCGTGCAGGGTAGAAAGCCCGAAATTGACAGGATCGCATCGTGGCAGATGACGATGCTTGCCGGATCGGCCCTACCCGCGACATATCCTTAGGTCGCACATTCAATGCGTTTCATCGCGCTCCTCGCAAATTTTCTATTTTCCAACCGGAACTTGGCGCAGGCGCGAACGCGAACCAATCGCAATATTGCTGAAACTTTGCCAATTTGATCGGTACAATCGATCACACTTATCTGGCCTCCCCGTTTGGGCCCGCCCGCGCACGGGCCTACCCTTTCTCCAGCGCGCTGAAACCAGCGCCGCGTTCGTCGCAACAGGTGGAGAGGCTCCATGCCCAAGAACACAAAGATGACCCTTCGCGCCGCCCTTCTGGGCAGTGCGCTCACCCTTCTGGCTCCGCAGGGCGCATTCGCCGCGGCCGAGAACGAAACCGTGATGGAAGAGGACACCTCGGTCCGCGCCAAGATCCACGGCATGACCAACGAGGACTGGTGGCCCCAGCGTCTCGACCTCGCCCAGTTGCGCCAGCACGAGGCGATGTCCAACCCCTACGGCGCCGACTTCGACTACGCCGCCGAATTCGCCAGCCTCGACCTTGCCGCGGTCAAGGAGGACATCCGCAAGGTCCTCACCACCTCCCAGCCCTGGTGGCCGGCCGACTACGGACATTACGGCCCCTTCTTCATCCGCATGGCCTGGCACTCGGCCGGAACCTACCGCGTGGGCGATGGCCGGGGCGGCTCGGACGGCGGCGAGCAGCGCTTCGATCCGCTGAACTCCTGGCCCGACAATGTCAGCCTCGACAAGGCCCGCCGCCTCGTATGGCCGATCAAGCAGAAGTACGGGCGCAAGCTCTCCTGGGGTGACCTCATGGTGCTCTCGGGCACGGTGGCCCTGGAAGACATGGGCTTCAAGACGCTCGGCTTTGCCGGCGGGCGCGTCGATGCCTGGCAGCCCGACCTCGTCTACTGGGGCCCGGAAACAGAGATGATGGGCTCCCAGCGCTACACCAAGGACGGCAAGCTGCAGAAGTCGCTCGCGGCAACCACGATGGGCCTCATCTACGTCAACCCGGAAGGTCCGGGTGGCAACCACGATCCGGTCTCGGCCGCGCAGGCCATCCGCGTCGCCTTCGGCCAGATGGCGATGGACGACGAGGAAACGCTGGCGCTCATCGCGGGCGGGCACACCTTCGGCAAGGCGCACGGCGCGCACAAGCCCGAGGACTGCCTGGGTGACGAGCCCACCGCGGCGGGTGTCGAGAGCCAAGGCCTTGGCTGGAAGAACAGCTGCGGCAAGGGCAACGCCGAGGACACGCTGACCTCGGGGCTTGAAGGCGCCTGGTCCGCCGCCCCCACCCGATTCACCACCCAGTACATCGACAACCTCCTCAACTTCGAGTGGAAGACGACCAAGAGCCCGGCCGGAGCCACGCAGTGGATCCCGACCGACCCGGCCGCCGCAAGCCTCGTCCCCGACGCCCATGTCGAGGGCAAGTTCCACGCGCCGATCATGTTCACCACCGACATCGCCCTCAAGCGCGATCCGGGCTTCCGCGCGGTACTCGAACGCTGGCAGCAGGACCCGAGCCTGTTCGCCAAGGCCTTCGCGCGCGCCTGGTTCAAACTGACCCACCGTGACCTCGGCCCAGAGGCCCGTTATCTGGGCGCCGACGTCCCGGGTGAAACCTTCGTGTGGCAGGACCCGCTGCCCGAGCCCAGCTTCGCCCCGCTCAGCGACGCGCAGGCCGATGCGCTCAAGTCGACGATCCTGTCCTCAGGGCTCACCGTGCCGCAGCTCGTGCGCACCGCCTGGGCCTCGGCCGCGACGTACCGGGGCACCGACATGCGCGGCGGCGCGAACGGCGCGCGCCTGCGGCTCGATCCGCAGACCTCCTGGGAGGTCAACGATCCGGCCGAACTGAAGATGGTGCTGGACCAGTTGGAGAAGGTCCGCGCGAGCGCGGCCGATGCAGGCTCGCCGATCTCCATGGCCGACCTCATCGTTCTGGGCGGCGCGGCCGCGATCGAAAAGGCCGCGAGCGATGCCGGACACCCCGTCAAGGTGCCCTTCACGCCCGGCCGTGTCGATGCCACGCAGGACATGACCGACGCGGCCTCCTTCGCCTATCTGGAGCCCAAGGCCGATGCCTTCCGCAACTATTACAGCGAAGGTGCCAACTACGCACCGGCCGATGCCATGGTCGACAAGGCCGACATGCTGGGCCTGACCGTCCCCGAAATGACCGTTCTTGTCGGCGGTATGCGCGCGCTCGGCGCCAACGCAGGCGGGTCCACGGCGGGGATCTTCACCAGCCGTCCCGGCCAGCTTACCAACGACTTCTTCGTCAACCTGCTGACGATGGACACCGTCTGGTCGAAGTCGGCCACCCCCGGCCTCTACGAGGGCAAGGACCGCGCGAGCGGCGAGGCCCGGTGGACAGCCACCCCGGTCGACCTGATCTACGGTTCGAATTCGGAGCTGCGCGCGGTCTCGGAAGTCTATGCTTCGGCTGACGCTCAGGACCTGTTCGTCTCCGACTTCGTCGCAGCCTGGACCAAGGTGATGAACGCGGACCGCTACTGATTCCGTTTGGGCGGCGGGCAGATGCGCCCGCCGCCCCACTTTGTACCGAGCAGATGCGGCGTCGGCGCAGTCAATCTCACGCCTGCATACAAAAAAATGCGCCACACTAGCGCGCAACATGCAAACGAATGCTTCCTCGCAAATGCGGGATCCAGGTCCGCGCGCACGCATGGGGCCACACCACGTCACACTTCACGAACATCTTGAACAGGATGGGCCTCGCAACTACGACGCCCCACCTTACTCCTTCAGGCTGTTCGGGAACCTTTTCAATGCGCTATCTTGCCCGCCCGCTTCTCCTTGCCGGTCTTGCCAGTCCCCTGCTGCTGGCAACTGCTCCGGCGTCCGCACAGTTCGGAGACGTCTTCGGAGCGATCAAGAACCAGGTCGAGCAGGAAGTCGAGCGGCAGGTGCGCGGCACCGGCGGCAACACGTCGGGCTCGCAGGACAGTGCCGCAGGCGGCCAGAGGCTGCAGATCAACGAAGGCTTCGCCTTCACCCCCGGCAGCCGGACCATCGTCGCAACCAACTTTGCCGACGCACCGCTCGGCACCATGCCCGATGCCTGGAAGACCAACGGCTCGGGCGCCGTCGTCTCGGTCGGCGGGATCGCAGGCAACTGGCTCAAGCTCCAGCCCTTTGCCACCTACAAGCTGAACGAGAGCAAGGCCCTGCCCGAAAGCTTCACGGTCGAATTCGACGTGCTCACAGCGGCGGACACTGCGCGCGATGCTTCGGGATTCTATTTCGGCTTCGCGCGGGACAACAGCGTTGCCGATTACATCATGGACGCCCACAACCACGGCGCCATCGCGTCGGTCCACGTGAACTACACGGGCAGCAGCAACGTCTCCAGCAGCGCGACCGACTACTACCACGCCGAACGCCTCGACCTGCGCCACTACGCCAACCAAGTCATGCACGTCTCCATCGCGGTCGAGGGCGAGATGCTACGGGTCTATCTCGACGATCAGAAGATTGCCGACACCCGCGCCTTCACAGGCCAGCTTCCGCGCTACTTCTTCATCAGCGCCCCGACCCGCACGCGCAACAACGCCCAGTTGCTGTTCGGCAACTTCCGCGCCGCGCACTAGCCGATCCTCCACCGCGAGAGCGAAAAGTGACAAGTTGCGTCAGATAAAATACCGACCACAATTGCGGGAACCGCCCCCCGAAGACATGCAACAAGCCATTGATTTAATTATCCCTCGCCACACCAGAATGACCAAATTGCAACACCCTTCGGCAAATACTTAGACACTACCGATAATCCCTATTGCGATCCGCCCCGGTCTGCCGAACCTTGCAACCGTCCAACGCGCCACCGTGGCTCGATGGGCACACGATACATATCCATCACAAGGCACCGGCCACCGAAGGCCGGGCCGTAATCCGCCGGTCGCGCCGTAGCGGGTCAGGAATGCACACTCGCGAAGGCAGCCGGCACAGCAGAACCGGGGCTTTTATGAGGATTGCACAAGTTTCGTCTCGCAAGGTGATGCGCCGCAGCCTGCTTCTGGGCTCGGCGGCGGGGCTCGCGCTCCTGTCGGTCGAGGCCGGCGCGCAGGAGCGGCCGGGGCAGGCCTGGAACACCGCGCATGGCGCGGGCAGTGATGCCACCACCGTCTTCGAAGCCGCCTACCGCCAGATTCAGGCGCCCGACGTCGTGAACGCGCCGCACATCGTGGTCGCGGACCCCGGCGACAGCACCACCAGCCTCGACCCCGAGGATGTGAACGGCGTTGGCCAGATGATCATCGACCAGCAGAACGGCTTCATCGGCCTGTGCACCGGAACGCTGATCAACCCGCGCACGGTGATCTTCGCCGCGCACTGCGTAAACGATCGCGATCCCACCACCTACGGCTCCACCACCGGCGGCGTGCCGATCGGCTTCGGCTTCGCGCAGGACAACTACAACGGCCTTCTCGACTGGTACTTCGGGGGAAACCAGACCAACCCGGACCTGGCCTTCTACAACGCGGACTGGGTGAACTATCACCCCGCCTCGCTCGAACCCGCCGCGATCTCGTTCCTCTATGGCGACGTCGCGATGGCCTCGCTCGACACGCCTGCCGCCGACGTACCGACCTGGGCGCTGATGTTCTCGCCGCTGCCCACGCCCGATGAGATCACCGACGAGAATGGCACCGGCTACCACGTCAAGATCACCGGCTATGGCCGCAACGGCTCGGGCTCGACGGGCGACACCGGCGGCATCGACTACCGCCGCCGCGCCGCCGAGAACATGCTCGGCGCCCTCGCCAGCCTTGACCAGCGCGACCTGTTCCTGTTCGGCAGCACCTCAGGACTCCCGCAGAACCTCTACATGCTCGACTTCGACGACCCGCTGCGCGGAACGCCGGACGCGAACCCCTACGACTTCAACCTGTGGAAGGATGCGGCCACGCCCAACGAGGGCACGACCGCAGGCGGCGACTCGGGCGGTCCGCTGATCCTGGATGAAACCTACGACATCGACGTCGTCATCGGCGTGCTCTCGGGCGGCAGCCGCTTCTTCGGCCCCCAGCCCTTCAGCACGTATGGCACGATGAGCTTCTACCAGCCGCTCTATCTGTACTGGGACTGGATCGCGGCCAACAACCCCTACCGCTACGCCAGCGCTGTCGAGGGGGACGGAGCCTGGGAAGATCCCGAGCACTGGGTGACTATCACCGATCCCAACTACATGGTGCTCGACGCCGACGGCAACCTCGTCAACGGCGTACCCGATGCCCCTGGCGCCGGGTCGGCGGGCAGCCCGGATTCGTTTGGCCACGCCTGCTTCCAGCTGGGCGGCGACGACATCTGCGAGGACATGGCGACTGGTGACATCTACATCGACGGCGAACTTGTCGATGCGAGCACGCCGGTCACCACCGATGCCGGTGCGACCGTCGCCATCGGGGAGCTGCTCGCCCGCGCCGACGACGCGGCCCAGGCCACGGATACACCGTTTGTCCTCGACGCGCCCACCATCGCCAACGGCCTTCCCGGTGCGAGCGATTTCGTACCGGACAACGATGCGGGCGATCCCGCGAACGGCGTGCGTCCGACCTACTACGACGTGACACTGAGCGCAGACGGTACGACGACGCTCTCGAGCGCGGTCACCATCGACCGCTTCTCCATGGACGGTGCGGGCGCCGCCCTCGACATCACCGAGGAAGGCTCGCTCACCTCGCTCATGTCGATCAACCAGTACCAGGGCATGGTGCGCGTCGACGGTGAACTGGCCACCAATGGCGACTACATGCTGATGACCGGCGGCCTGCAGGGTTCGGGCATGATCACCACGCCCTACTTCACCAACGTTGCGGGCGTGATCGCGCCGGGCGGCGTGGGCGAGATCGGCACGCTGACGTTCAATGGCAACGTGATCCTCTCCTCGGGCAGCACCTACCTCGTCGACCTCGGGCCTTCGGGCACATCCGACCTGATCGCGGTCAACCCGACCATACTCGACCCCGCCGACGTTCCGCTCGACGGCATGGCCGACATCGGCGGTCTCGTCATGTTCAATCCCACCGGCATGGTGCGCGACGGCGACGAATACACCATCCTCACCGCCACGGGCGGCATCGAGGGCGAGTTCGACAACTGGAACGCGATCAGCGCCATCCTGACGCCCGAGCTGAGCTACACCGACACCGAGGTCCTCGTCACCATCGAGGCCGGGCTCTATGCAGATGTCATCGATCCCTCCTCGAACGTGCAGTCCGCCTACGCGCAACTGCTCGATCAGAACCGCGCGTACTACGGCAACCTTGCCGGGGTCTACGGGCCGCTCGACATGATGGGGATCGCGGGCATCCAGGGCACGCTCGAGGAGCTGGCCCCGCGTGAGCAGCCGCTTCTCCAGTCGATGGCCACCGCCGCACTGGACACCAATTCGCGCTTCCTGCGCGAACGTATCGCGACCGTGACCGCGGGCAATTCGGGGGGTACCCTCTCCTACTACGGCAGCCCCAGCGGCGCCCTGTCGGCGTTCGACACCAGCAACACCGCCGGTACGGCCCCGTCCATGGCGGGCGCAGGCGGCGCCCCGGGTTCGGTCATCGAGGGCGCCCTGCCCGACACGATGAGCGCCTTCGTGGCCGGTGGCTACATCGACGGCAAGAGCGATGGTGCCCCGACCGCCCGGCCTTATGCCGGCGACAAGTTCGACGGCTACTATCTGGCTGGCGGCCTCGAGATCTCGGACGGGGGCACCGGCTTCCTCGGCATGGCGCTCTCGTACACCCGCATGGAGGGCGACCCGGGCTATCCCACGCGTGACGTCACCGGCGACATGTTCCAGGTCAATTTCTATGGCGGCACCCGGTCGGCGAGCGGCTTTGGCATCGATGCCCAACTGAGCGGCGGCTTCTGGGACTTCAAGACGCAGCGCGACGTGATGATCGGTACCAGCGAATGGTCGCTGCGCGCCGACGATTCGCCTCTCGTGCTGAGCGGCGAGGCGGGCATCAGCCAGATGATCGGCATGGGCGGCGCGTTGAGCTTCACCCCGCGCGTTGCCTTCCGCTACGCTTCGGTCGACTTCACCCGCACCAAGGAAGTCGGCGGCGGTCCCGCCCTGCAGTACGAGATGGACGATTACGAGAGCGCCCAGGCGCGTGCCGGCGCACGCCTCGCCGCCAACGGGGCGATCAAGCCCTATATCTCGGCAACCTATGTCCATGACTTCCAGGACAAGCCGGGCTTCTTCGGCGCGAACTTCGTGGGTGGCCGTGGCCCCGACGCCTTCTTCGCGCTGCCCGGCGACGACCAGGACTGGGGCGAGATTGGCGTGGGCATCACCACCGGTGGCCAGATCGCGGTTTCGCTCCATGCCGAAACGACCGTGTGGCGCAATGACCTGAGCTACCAGTCCTACCGCGGCACGGTCAGCGTCCGCTTCTGATAAACTCCCGTTCCGTTCGCGCGGTTTGCCGAGTGCCGCGCGAACGGACCTCAGGATATGAAAAGGCGCGCAAGGATATATCTGTCCTTGCGCGCCTTTTCGTGTCCGTTGGCGAGCCGCCAGGCCGCCAAACTCTAGCCAATCAGTAAAGCCCACCCAGGACCCGCTCGAAGTGCGCATCGACATGATCGTTACAGGAGCAGGCCCGTTTGGCGAGTCCATCGCGGTCAAGCACCTCGATGCCCCCGCGCCGTGTGCGCAGCAGGCCATCGCGCTTGAAGCGCTGGAGGACCCGGCTGGCGTAGCTGCGCCCGACCCCCATCATCGAGGCAAGCTGTTCCTGCGTCATCGTCACGCTGGGGCGGCCCATGCGCGCCACGGCCGCAACCAGCCACTTGGCCGCCCGCTGCTCGATGGTGTGGACCGCGTTGCAGGCGATCGACTGGAAGACCTGCGCCATGACGCAATCACTGTAGCGGTTCATCAGGTGCCCGACCGCCGGGTTGTCGCGCTTCAACCGGTCGAGATCGCGCAGCGCGATACGCTGGAAGAGCCCGCCATGCAGCACATTGGAACGGGCAAAGGCGGGCAGATTGCCATGGCTAACCACCCCGCCAAGAGCGCCTTCCCGGCCGATCAGGATGGTCTCGACAGCCACGCCCTCGTCCATTTCGACAAAGTACGAGCAGATCGCCGAACCCGTCGGGAAATAGCAGTAGTCGATATTGGTGCCCGGCTCGTAAAGCACCGCGCCGGATTCGAAGCGAACCTCCTCCAGTGCCGAGGACAGCGCGTCGCGATCGTGCGCTTCCAGCCGCTCGAGAAGGGCGTTGTCGTTGTTCAGGGCCATAACGTCCATAAGGTCTTCCCGACGCCTGCGCGCCGCCAGTCACATGTGTTGATCCCTGCCTAACGAGCCGCTCCCGCGCATGTTCCTGACACAAACTGTCACTTTCGAGTTCTGTGCGCTAATGCACAGACAGGCGTCTCACGCGCTGCTATTGCGTGCCTCAGGAACATTTCTCGAACCTTGACGTTCGACCTCACGAACGCGGCGCACAGAACGCGGCGTCCGGTCGCGGTGCGTGGAACGCTCCCCCCTCACTTAGCCCTCCTTGCAAATGGCGGCGGTTCAACTATTCGATCATGCAATGGATTTCCCGACGTTGATGACAAAGGCCCGAAAGACTTCTTCATGCTGAGCCATCTGCGCGCAGTGACACGAGCTTCGCACGACCGGCTCGATGCGGCCTTCGGCGCCCTCGATCTGGGCGCTGCGGATGACTGCGCGCGCTTTCTTGCGGCGCACGCCGTGGCCGTGAAGAGCCTTGACGCGCCGTTCCGCCGCTTCGTCGAGGAAGAGCTCGACATGCCCTGCCCGGACTTTCCCGCCATGCTCGCCGCCGACCTTGCCGAACGCGGCCTGTCCATGCCCGCCCTTCCCGCCCCCGAACCCGATGCCTGCGTTCACGCCCCTTGCGGCGGCGCCGGAGTGGCCTACGTCATCGCCGGCTCGCGCCTCGGCAACGCGGTGATCCGCGCCGAAGGCTACCATGGCCGGGAAACGGGCCTGCCCTCGCGCTACATGGAAGACGATACCGGCCACGCCGTCTGGAAGGCCCTCAACACCTGGGCGCGCGCGCGCAGCTTCGGCCCGTCCGAAGAGCGTGCGGTCGAAGCCGCTGCCCTTGCCACATTCGCTCACTTCGAGACCGCCTTCGCCGTCGGGTCGAACATGGAGACACCTCGCGCCGATGGCTGAAGACCAACACCAAGTCGACCTCACCACCTGCGACCTGGAACCGATCCACATCATTGGACGGATCCAGAGTTTCGGCTGGCTGATCTCGTTCTCGAGCGACTGGATCATCAACCATGCCTCGCGCAACTGCGATGCCCTGTTCGGGCAGAGCGCGCAGGACCTGATCGGCCTCAACGCCGCGCAGTTCCTCTCGCCCAGCGCCATGCACGACATCCGCTCGCGCCTGCAGATCCTGGGCTCCTCGAACACGGTCGAGCGCATCTTCGAGGTGGATCTCCTGAACGATGGGCGCCTCTTCGACCTTGCCGTGCACACCTCGGGCCGCTCCTTCGTGGTCGAGATCGAGGAGCACGAGAGCGGGCGTCGCCGCGACTTCGTCTCCTACGTGCGCCCGATGATCGAGCGGATGCGCCAGACCGAATCGATCGAGAAGCTGTGCGCAAGCGCGGCACGCCACCTGCGCGGCCTCACCGGCTTCGACCGGGTCATGGTCTACCGCTTTTCGGAAGAAGGCGCAGGCGAAGTCATCGCCGAGAGCCTCAACGGCCTTGTCGACAGTTTCAAGGGCCTGCACTTCCCGGCTTCGGACATCCCCAAGCAGGCACGCAAGCTCTACACCCGCAACTTGCTGCGCATCATCACCGACATCGACGATCCCACCGTGCCGGTCATCCCGGCCACGGGGCCGACGGGCGATCCGCTCGACCTTTCGATGTCGGGCCTGCGCGCGGTTTCCCCGATCCATATCGAGTACCTGCGCAACATGGGGGTCAAGGCCTCGATGTCGGTCTCGATCATGCGCCGGGGCAAGCTGTGGGGCCTGATGGCCTGCCATCACTACAGCCCGCTGCGCCTGTCCTACTCGGTACGTACCGCAGCCGAACTGTTCGGCGAGTTCTTCGCCTACCTGCTCGAGCAGAAGGAAACCGACGCGGCCTTTGAACGCCGCGGCGATTCGATGAAGCTGCACGACGAGATCATGAGCCGGGTCGCCGGTGGCGGTTCGCTGCTCGACGCCTTTGGTGACTTCAGCGAGTCGATCGGACGGGTGATCGGCTTTGACGGTGCCATCGGCTGGGTCGACGGCGAATTCATGGCCGACGGTCTCACCCCGACCCGCGCCCAGTTCGGCCAGCTTGCCCGCTTCCTCAACACCGCAGGCGCCAGCACCGTGTGGGCGACCGACAACATCACGTCGATCTTCGAGCCTGCGCGCGAATGGGCCGACAAGGCGGCGGGCGTCATGGCCCTTCCCGTCAGCCGCTCCCCGCGCGACTACATCGTCCTGTTCCGAAAGGAGCAGCTGCGCGAAGTGAACTGGGCGGGCAATCCGGAGAAGTCGGTCGAACTCGGACCGAACGGCGCGCGCCTTACCCCGCGAAAAAGCTTCGACCTCTGGAAGGAAGAGCGCCGCGGCTATTCACGCCCCTGGACCGAGGAAGAGACGGCCGCGGCGGAATCGCTGCGCATCACGCTCCTCGAAGTCGTCCTGCGCATGTCGGACGCCGCCCACGCACAGCGCGAGCAGGCAAGCCAGCAGCAGGACATGCTGATCGCGGAACTCAACCACCGCGTGCGCAACATCCTCAACCTCATCCGTGGCCTGGTCTCGCAGAGCAAGGACGGCGCCAGCACCATCGACGAGTTCGCCGAGATCGTGGGCAGCCGCATCCATGCCCTCGCCCGCGCGCACGACCAAGTGACCGAGAAGGACTGGCGCCCCTCCTCCTTCTACGACCTCATCCGCACCGAAACCGCCGCCTATGCCAGCCACAGCACGGACCGCGTCGTGATCGAGGGCCCCGATGCCCTTATCGCCCCCAGCGCCTTCACCACGCTGGCACTGGTCATTCACGAGCTGATGACCAACTCGTGCAAGTACGGCGCGCTGTCGGACAGCCAGGGCACGGTCCATGTCACCATCGCGCGCAGCGACGATGGCGCTCTGGAGATCGACTGGCGCGAGGAGGACGGTCCGCCCGTTACCCCGCCCACCCGGCGCGGCTTCGGCTCGACCATCATCGAGCGCACGATCCCGCACGAACTGGGTGGCAGCGCCTCGGTGATCTACCCCGAGGCCGGAATGCAGGCCTTCTTCCTCATTCCCAATGACCATGTCGCGACGTTCGAAACACCCGGTGCGGACCCACGCCAGGGCGTGGTCGATGTGCCCGAGGGGACCGACCTTCGCGCACAGCTGCCTGAAGGCGCCGCCCTCATCGTGGAGGACAATGTCATCATCGCGATGGAGGCCGAGGACCACATGCGCGCCTGTGGCTTTGCCGATTGCCGCGTGGCGGGATCGGTGGCGGCCGCGATGGATATCCTCGAACACACCGAGATCGCCTTTGCCATGCTCGACATCAACCTGGGCAAGGACACCAGCGCGCCGATCGCCGAAGCCCTGCGCGAAAGGGGCATCGCCTTCATCTTCGCCAGTGGCTATGGCGAGCGGACGCTGCCCGAAGGCAACTTCACCGGCGTTCCCGTGGTAACCAAGCCGTATGGCGAGCGCGACTTGCGCTCGGCTATCGCGCGGGCCAGCGTGGAACAGCGCTAAAAAGGGCGCATCCTCGGGAAACAAAAGCGTCTCCTGCCCGTTGTTATCGGCAAAACCGACAACCACAGGATTTGGAGACGCCCCATGGCAGACGCACGGATCTTCGCCGATCTCAAGGCCGACCACGATCGTCACCGCGACATGCTGGCCAAGCTCGGCGAAACGCACGGTGACAGCGAGGAGCGCCGCACGCTCTTCGCCGCGCTCAGCAAGGAACTGCAGGCCCACGCCGCGGCCGAAGAGGAATCGCTCTACGCGGCCATGCTCGCCGACCCCAAGCTGCGCGACGAAGCGCGCCACTCGGTCGCCGAGCACAAGGAGATCGACGATTTCCTTGCCGAGCTGGCCGACACCGACATGAGCAGCAACGCCTGGCTGATGACCTTCAAGGACATGCGCCATCGCTACCTGCACCACATCGAGGAGGAGGAGGAGGACATGTTCCCCGCCGCCGCCGAAGGCCTCACCGCCGAGACCGAAGCCAAGATCGCCAAGGTCTTCGAGAAGCGCAAGCCCAAGGAACTGGAACTCGCCGAAGACCAGGGCCCGGGCGACGAGCGCGAGTAAGCCTTAGAGACACCGGGCGAGCGCCACACCCCCACCGCGCTCGCCCCGTACCCCTGGGAGAGAGAGCGAGCCGACATCCCCCCGCCGGAATCGCTCCTGAGAGGAGGCCTCTTTCGTCATGCGGAAGAGGCCTTTTTTCATGGACAGGGTACAGGCAGCAGCCCCCTATCCTGAGCCCCTCTTCCGCATGTCTTGATAGATTGCTCCCCTCCACAGCCCGCGCACGAGAAAGGGCGCCGCCCCTTTCGGAACAGCGCCCTTATTCGAAAACAGGATAGTCCCGCGCCTAGCGCGACGCCATTGAAAGCTTGTCGAGCCCGGCCGGTCGCGCCGTCTCCGGACACCCATCCAGGACGTAGCGAATGGCCGCAAGGATCGATTCCGGCCCGAATGGCTTCTGAACCACG
Source organism: Novosphingobium mangrovi (assembly GCF_022818885.1). Classification (NCBI taxonomy): domain Bacteria; kingdom Pseudomonadati; phylum Pseudomonadota; class Alphaproteobacteria; order Sphingomonadales; family Sphingomonadaceae; genus Novosphingobium; species Novosphingobium mangrovi. The sequence goes on from NZ_JALHAT010000002.1 coordinate 139,993, forward strand.
CCCACCGCACGCGAGGCCGGATCACCAATCTGAGCAGGATTGGCCGTCACATAAATGACATGGGCCCCGAACTTGTCGCACAAATCACGCGCCACTTCCGGCCCGGTCAGCCCGTCACGCAGATTGAGATCGACCAGAGCAATGTCGGGCCGCACCTGGTTCTGAGCCAGCGTATCGAGCGCAGATCGCTCGCTTACGGTTCCGACCACCGCGTGGCCGCCATCCATGAGGATGTCTTCAAGCTGCAGGGCGAGCAGAAATTCGTCTTCGACGATCAGGATATTGGCCGCATGGGGCATGGGGTATCAGGGTCCGGCTGGGGGGAGCCCCCTCAAAGGGGGCACACCGAATGAGGGAAGATCAGGCCGCGATGCGGCGCAGCTCCTCGACATTGGAAACCTTGCCCAGCTCGGCGAAGAAGGCGTCGATGGCCTCACCGGTGAGCACGAATTCGTGGCGCGAGTCCGGCAGCTGGCCCGACTCGATGATCTTGGAAAGCATGGCGCGCGCACGGCAGATACGGCTCTTCACCGTGCCCAGCGCGATATCGCAGATGCTCGCGATTTCCTCGTAGGAAAGGTTGCCCGCGGCCACCAGGATCAGAGCCTCGCGGTAGTTGGCCGGGATCGCCTCCAACGCGCGCAGCACGTCCGCCAGTTCGATGGCGCTTTCCTGAGTCGCATCGGTGCGCAGGATACGCTCGGCGGCCAGTTCGTCGTACTCGCCATGGAAACGCGCGCGGCGGGCTTCGGAATAGAAGTGGTTGCGCAGGATCGTGAAAGTCCAGGCCTTGAAGTTGGTGCCCGCGGCATAGCGCTCGCGTGCGGCCCAGGCCCGCAGCATGGCCTCCTGCGCCAGATCGTCGGCCCGATCGCGGTTGCCACAAAGGCCCCGCGCAAAGGCACGCAGGTGCGGTGCGACGTCGGCAAGCGCGCGCTTGAACTCCCCGTCCGTAAGCGCTGTGGTTTCGCCGGCTTCGCTCAGCTGTGCGGTCATCTGGATTACCCTCCGTTGAATTCCGTTGTGAAGCCAACGTGACGCGGGCGCGAAAAGTTCCGGAATGCACACATCGAACGCCTCTGCGGCGACAGAGCGTTCCCTCTGCGCGATGAACTGAGTTTGTGCCATGCAACCGCGGTACGCCTTCAAAAAATTGCACCAGCACGGGAACATATGCCTTGCCCAAACTTTGAGGCCTCCGATCACGCTCGTGATCGGAGGCCTCTTGGGATCAGGTTGACGCCGGATCGCGGGGGGTGGGGGTGGTCTCCGGCGGCAACACAGGCGTAACGCCGCTTCCGGAAATTGGTTCCCGGGATTGGTCGCACGGAGGAAAAATTTTGATGTTGCTCTCAAGCCGGCTCCGCGCCAGACCTTGAACAAGGTCCGCGCGCCAATGCTGGCTCGGGAAAGGCCCCGGACACCCCTTCCGGTACAGCCCCTGCCCGATCGCGCCGCACCCAACGCCGTGCCCCTCTTCAGGGAGCAAGGACGGGTACACAGGAAATACAGATTGCAAGGACGAGGAATACGGATGTCCGTCTCAGATCAGATCGCACTGCAGCTTCCCTATCTACGCCGCTATGCACGTGCGCTCACCGGCTCCCAGCAGTCGGGTGACACCTACGTGCGCGCAACGCTGGAGGCGGCACTGGCCGACACCGAGCTGCGCAGCGCCATCGCACAGAGCCGCGCGGCCCTTTATGGCGCGTTCACGCGGATCTGGACGACAGGCCACGTCGAAGGCGAACTGGGCGCAGACCTTGCCGACAACCGTCACGAGCAGGCCGCCCAGGCGCGCCTCTCGACGATTGCTCCAACCCACCGCCAGGCCCTGCTCCTGAACACGGTGGAGGAATTCAGCCGTGAGGATACCGCCACGATCCTCGACGTCACGCCCGACGCCGTCGACGCCCTGATCGCGCAGGCCATCGCCGAGATCGAGGGCGAGAGCGCAACGCGCGTCCTCATCATCGAGGACGAACCCCTGATCTCGATGCAGCTCGAAAGTCTGGTCTCGGACGTGGGCCACACGGTCGTGGGCACGGCCGCCACGCGCACGCAGGCTCTGGAAATGTTCGAGCGCGAACCCGCCGGACTCGTCCTTGCCGACATCCAGCTGGCCGACGGCAGCTCGGGGATCGACGCGGTGGAAGACCTGCTCAAGTTCGGAGACGTGCCGGTGATCTTCATCACCGCCTACCCCGAACGCCTGCTCACCGGCGAACGCCCGGAGCCCACCTACCTGGTGACCAAGCCCTTCAAGGAGGCGACGGTGCGCGCGGCGATCAGCCAGGCGCTGTTCTTCGGCTTGAGCAAGCCCCTGGGCTGAGCTTCCCGCTCCCATGTTCCTGAAAAAAGGGGCCGCCCAGAAGGACGGCCCCTTTTTTCATGCCCGCAGGTGGCCTGTCTCAGGCGGCGAGCGACAGCTCCGCCTCGACCAGTGCCTGCGCATAGGCCGCAACAAGAGCCAGCCCGGGCGTGCGCGCTGTCGCGGTCGCCTCCAAGCCATTGTGCCCATCGAGCCGCACGCTCGCGCAGGCCAGCCCGCCACGTCCTGCCTGCGAGATCATCGACGCGCAGCGCGCTGGCAACAACGCCAGCGCCGCATCGGCATAGGCATCCACGGAGAGAAACCGCGCGGCGCGCGCCTCGGCGGTCGCGTCCAGATTCTGGTGCCGGCGCAGGAACTGCATCATCGCCACGAGGCAGGCGCCCTGCTGCTGGTCCTCGGCATCGCTGCAGACAAGTGCGATCTCATCCGCCTGCGCAAGCCAACGGCTGGCCCTGGTGGTGCAACCCATGTTTCGTTTTCCTTCTGGTCTTGTTCTCGGCTCTAGTTGCGGCTGCGACCCGCTTTTGCGCTGCAGCATTACCAAGCCCCGAAAGCAACCCTCGGGAAAATACCTAAGAAACAACTATATATCTGAAAACTATGAAAAAGCGGTGCCCACCCGAATTTTTCCGGCAGGCCCCTTCAGGGCTATTGGCTGCGCAGCACGAAGTCGCGCGAGACACGCACCGGCACCTTGAGTTCGCACTCGACGCCGCCGGGCTTGAACTCGAGATTGACCTGCGACTTCAACTCGTGCGCCACGATCTTCTCGATGAGATCGCGCCCGAACCCACGCTTGACCGGCTCGGTCACCGGCGGGCCGCCCTCTTCACGCCAACGGAGCGTTGCCAGGTCATGGCTGACAAGAGCCCAGTCGACGTGAACCCGGCCTTCACCGACACTGAGCGCGCCATACTTGGCCGCATTGGTCGCCAGCTCGTGGATGGCGAGGCCCAGCGACATCGCATCGTTGGGCGCAAGCTTGATGTCCGGCCCCGACATCTCGACGTGGCTCTCACTGCCCTCCATGTACGGCGCCAGTTCGGAGGCCACGACATCGCCGAGCGCGGCAAAGCCCCAGTCCGATTGCGAAAGCAGATCATGGGTCGCCGACAGCGCACGGATGCGCGCCGTCAGGCTGTCGGTGAAGTCGTCGATGTCCTTCGAGCGGCGCCGGGTCAGCGCGGCGATGGACAGGACATTGGCCAGCGTGTTCTTCACCCGGTGGTTGAGTTCACGCGTCAGCGAATCCCGGATCGAAGCCTGGCTGCGCAGCCATTCGAGCACCCGCCGGTCTTCGGCCGCGCGCTTGGTGATCAGCCGCCCGATCGCCATGACCATGAGCGAGGCAATCGCCCCGAAAAACAGCGTGATGCGCGAAAGCGGCGAAAGCAGACCGCTCTTCTTGTCGCGTACCTGCAGCACCCAGTGGTGCCCTGCGACCTCGAGGCGGCGGGCCAGCATGGGCCCGCCCGTCCCTTCGACACGGTGTTCGGCGAGCAGATTTCCCGGGTCCACCTTCTCGTCGTAGATCGACATCTCGAGGCGCGAGCTGGAGAACAACTCACTTGCCGAATCGAGAAATTCGCTCGCCTCGAACGGCGAATAGATGAAGCCCTTGACCCGCTTGCCCCCCCAGGTGTCGACAAGAACGGGCATGTAGATCAGGAACCCGGCCGAATCATCGCCGCGGCTGTTCTGGACCAGACGAACCTTGCCCGAGGCAATCGGCCGCCCCAGTTCCATCGCCTTTTCCATCGCGGCACGGCGCACGTCTTCGGAGTACATATCGAAGCCGATCGCGCGTAGGTTCGCTGCGCTTGCAGGGCGCAGATAGACAATGGGCGCCACCAGTTCGTCGTCCGGTTCCGGGCGTGGATGGACGAGAAAATCGACCCGCCCCGCCTCGGCTTCGGCCACTTCAAAGGCCGGCAGGTCCTTGCGCTCTACCAGGGGGGCCCAGCCGATACCGAGCGACCCGTAGAGATCGCCTTCGTGCTGCATGTCCCCTACGAATTCGGCGAACTGGTCCTGACTTACATCCTCCTGCGTCGCGAAGAGCGCACTGCCCGCGCGCAGCAGGGCGATCGTCTCGGTGGCACGGCGCTGCAGCGCGGACGAGACCTCGGTCATGCTGCTTTCCAGCGCAAGGCGGCGCGTTTCTCGGTCCGCACGCTCGATCGCCATGACCGAGACGGCCGTCGTCACGCTTGCAATGACGAAGAGAAGGAACGGCCAGCCACGCGGATACTTGTGGAACCATGCCTGCTTTTCGACCCTGTCCAGCAGAGGCTGGTCAACCACCGTACATACCCCCAAGATCCGCGGCGGCCGAACCTCGGCCGCTTGGCGCGGTGAAAACGTGCCAGTGCCATGGCATGCCGGCCGCCTCCAGCCTACCCGTTAAATTCTTCTAATTCGGCTAATTCGGCGGCACATTGCGAGACACTCGTCATTCGGGAACCATGCAGCTCCCCAATGGTTCCGTGTGTAAGAGCAATTTGCGCAGCGTTGCGCAGCTTCATCCGCCCGCAGGCCAGCCGGTCAAGGCAGCCCGGGCGCCGAGAATGACACGAACGATCCGGGCGCGCCTTGCCCGGCACGCTGGGAGGAGAATTGCGCGGCACGCTGCCCGCGCAAGGCTTGACCGGTGCGCCCGCGGGCCGCAAGGAGCTTTGAAGCAAGGAGTCAGCTTTGGACCACCCCAAATCGAATGGCCAACCCGGCAAGACACCGGGTCTCCCGCCGGAGGTGCGCCGTGACGGCGAGCCCGGCTGGGCCGGTGGATTGAGGAAGCTGTACAACTCCGTGGTGGACGAACCGCTGCCGGACAGCTTCCAGGACCTCCTGAAGAAGCTGGACGACGGCGACGATGCCTGAGCGGATCACGCCGACCTCGGGCGACGAGGCATTCCGCCGCGAACTCATGGGGGTGCTGCCGCACCTTCGCGCCTTCGCACGTGGCCTGTGCGGCCGTCATGACTTTGCCGATGATCTGGTCCAGGAGACCGCGGTCAAGGCCTGGACCGCGCGCGAACGCTACCAGGTCGGCACCAACATGCGGGCCTGGACCTTCGCGATCCTGCGCAACCATTATTTGTCCGAGCTGCGCAAGTCCAAGCGCCAGACCGACGTCGAGGACGCCGACATGGAGCGCATGCTGGTCATGGAAGCGGACCAGGAAGGGCCGGTGCATCTGGGCGACATGGAAACGGCCCTCCAGAAGCTGGCGCCTGAACGGCGCGAGGCTGTCCTGCTGGTGGGCGCTTCGGGCTTCAGCTACGAGGAGGCGGCCGACATTGCGGGCTGTCCGATCGGCACGATGAAGAGCCGCGTGGCCCGTGCCCGGACCGACCTCACGCGTATGCTGGCAGATGAACCGGAGAAGATCGGGGCGCGCTGAGAGCGCCCCGCACACCCGAGACGGGCCATGTCTTGCAAAGCGTTAACTGGGCAAGACACTTGCCAAGCAAGGGCCCGAGAGCTTTAGTACCTCCCTTGAAACGGGGGGACTGATGAAACGACTGGCGCTGGCGGCCTGCGTGGCCGCCACTTTTCTTCCAGGCTCGGCCATGGCGGCAGACTGGTATAAGGCGGCAAGTCCGCACTTCGTCGTCTATGCCAAGGACAGCAGCAAGGATCTGGAGACCTTCACCACCCGGCTGGAGCGCTTCCACCAAGCCATGGCACTGGTGACTGGCGACACCGCTGAGCCACCCAGCCCGTCCAACAGGGTGACCATCTTCGTGGTCAGCGGCGAACGAGAGGTGCGCCGCCTCCACGGGGGCGACGACAAGTACGTCAACGGCTTCTACGTGCCGCGCGCGGGCAAGTCGCTCGCCATCGTGCCGCGTCTCGGGTCAACATCCGGCACGCCCGATACGGCCCTGATCACCCTCCTGCACGAATACGCGCACCACTTCCTGCTCTCGGGCCAGAGCCTGACCATGCCGCGCTGGATGAGCGAGGGCGCGGCCGAATTCTTCGCCTCCAGCACCTTCAAGCGCGACGGCTCGATCCTGATGGGGCGTGCCGCGCAGCACCGCGGCTACGAACTGTTCAACGCCAAGAGTGTGCCCGTCGAGGATCTGCTCGATCCCGAACTCTACGAGGCACACCGCGGCAAGGGCTACGATGCCTTCTATGGCCGCAGCTGGCTGCTCTACCACTACCTGACCTTTGCACCGTCCCGAAAGGGACAGATGCGCGCCTATCTCACCCGTATCGGGCAAGGTACCGGAGAGCGCGCGGCAGCCGAGGAGGTTTTCGGCGACTTCGAGACGCTTGAGGATGAACTCGACGACTATCTCGACCAGCGGCGCATCTCAGCCATCAATCTCAGCCCGGAAAACCTCCCCGCCGCAGCCGTGACAATCACGCGCCTGCGTGAGGGCGAGGCCGAGATCCTGCCGCTCACCATCGAGAGCCGGCGTGGTGTCGACAGCGAGGCTGCGGCCGAAATCGTCACCGAAGCGCGCGAAATTGCGGCGCGGTATCCCAACGACCCGGCCGTCCTCTCCGAACTGGCTGAAGCCGAGTACGACACAGGCCACTACGATGCCGCCATCGCAGCGGCCGACCAGGCGCTCGCCGCCGACCCGCGCACTGTCAACGCCTACCTCCAGAAGGGCTATGCCCTCTTTGCCAAGGCACGCGACGCCGAGGAGGCCGACGCAGCGGCCTACAAGGCGGCGCGCGCACCGTTCCTGGCGCTCAACAAGATCGAGAACGATCACCCGCTGCCTCTGGTCTACTACTACCGCAGCTTTGCCGAGGCCGGGGTCAAGCCGCCCGAGCTCGCGGTGCAGGGGCTCGAGCGCGCAAGTGAGCTTGCCCCCTTCGATCTCAGCCTGCAGATGAATGTTGCCACGACCCTGATCGGTCTGGGCAAGGGCAAGCGCGCGCTGCGCCATCTCCAGCCGGTTGCCTACAACCCCCACGGGGGCAGCCAGGCCAGAGCTGCACGTGCGCTGCTGGCCCGGCTGAACGCCGAGCCGGACTGGACGGGCCAGGACCTCGGACAAGTCTTGTCGCTGGCCCATCGCTCCGACGACGTGGACGCGGCGCACTAGCGGCCGCGCCAGACACTTTCAGAACCGCCGGGCGAGCGTGAGGCGCGGGGCGAAAAAGCCGCGCGTGTAGCCAGCATTCGCCCGGTTCGAACGGCGGCGGTAGTAGAGAACACCGATCTGGAGCGCATCGATTCCGTGGCCGACCCACTCCTCCAGGTCCGCCCCTGCCCCGATCTGCAGGTTGCGGTCACGCCGCGCGCGGTCCATTCCCGACCACGGCCGGTCATAGACCCGCAGATCGTAGGCGGCCTGCACGAAAGGCCGAATCCCCGGGCCAAGGGGTCCGACGAGGACACTCGCCTGCGCGCGCGGGGTCCAGCGGTTGCGTTCAGCACGGCTTGACCACAGGCGACGGGCGCTCGCGGCGAGCCGCAGCTCGATATCGGGCTCGGAAACCTGAAGGTGGGTGGCATAGACCGCCCCTGCCCCCACCGTCACATCCCGGCGCACTTCGCCTTCGAAGAAACCGGAAGGGTTTTTCGGGCAACTGCCATCTTCGGCCCGGCACACGCTCCACACCTTGTCATGGAACATGTCGAGACGGAGGCGAAGCGTGTCGGCGCGCGCCCCTGCGACCTTTTCCCCCAGCACGATGGGCGCATTGCCGAGGACGGAATGGAGCCGCAGCCGCGACTGCGGACCGCGCTTCAGGTAATCGGGGCGGTAGTTGCTTTCGACTTCCGCGCTCACCTGCCCCACCAGCGGCACCTCCCGGCGTGTGATGCGCAGGCGCAGCGCGTAGCTGCTCTGGTTCTGATCGCCGCTGCGTTCTTCACCGCCCGCTTCGCGGCCCGGTGTCGGGGCTGCCGTGAAGGCAATGGTGCCCTGCCACAGATCCGCCTGCGCCCCATGGGCAGGCGCCGACACTGTCGCAAGCAGGCAAAAGGCAGGAACGAGAAGACCGCGCATGGCACTCCTGGAACGAGGATGGCCCTGTCCGCAGGCCTCGGGGAAGCTACCCCTGCCAGCAGCGACGTTGCTTGCGAAATTCCCCTAGCCGGCAGCAGTCTTGTCCCGTTTGCCCGCCTTTTTGCCGTCAAACCTTCCGCAGGACCGCCTCCGCTGCCGCCAGCCCACGAAAAAGGGGGCGCTCCCCTTGCCGGGAGCGCCCCCTTTTCCATGCGGTCCGGTCCGCGCCTGCCGGTACGGGCGGCGCGGTAACCGGGTTCGTCCGCGCTGCCTCAGGCCGGGTAGGTCCAGGGCGTGCCGCGGTCGAAGTTGTCGCTGGCGAACTTCCAGTTGATGAGGTTCTCCAGGACCGCCTTCACGTAGGCCGGGCGCTTGTTCATCTGGTCGATGTAGTAGGCGTGCTCCCACACGTCGATGGTGAGAAGCGGGTTCACGTCCTCGGTGATCGCGGTGGCCGCGTCATGGGTCGAGATGACCTTGAGCTTGCCCGCGTCGACGACGAGCCAGGCCCAACCGCTGGCGAAGTGGCCAACCGCTTCGTTGGTCAGCGCTTCGAGGAGCGCGTCCATCGAGCCAAAGTCGTTGGTGATCGCCGCCGCGAGGCTTTCGCTGGGCTCGGTCTTTTCGCCCGACAGGCTCATCCAGTAGAAGCCGTGGTTGTAGGTCTGCGCCGCGTTGTTGAACAGGCCGCCCGAAGCCGACTTCGTGATTTCCTCGACCGACTTGCCGGCGTTCTCGGTGCCTTCGATGGCCGCGTTCAGCTTGTCGACGTAGGTCTTGTGGTGCGCGCCGTGGTGGATTTCGAGGGTCTTGCTCGAGATGTGCGGTTCGAGGGCGTCGTGCGCGTAGGGCAGCGGCATCAGCGAAATGGTCATGGCTAGTCTTTCCTGTTCTCTCGAGTTTTCGAACGCGTGGCCCCGAAGTCGAAGCCTTCGTGTGCGAAGCCCGGCCGCGTTCCGCCAGGCCTTACGCAAAACACAGCGCCTATGTCTGTGTTGCAGCGCCACAATTCAAGCGTGGAAATGTGGCATTTTAAACATTTTGAACATCTCGGGCGGCGAAGGCGCGCCTGCGGGAAGCCCGAACGGCGAAAAGGGACAGGAGCCGCAAACGGCTGCCGTCCCCTTTGGCCGGGTGGGCCCTTCATTGAAGGGCCCGTCCCTGTCCGGATTAACGCACCGAACCGCGGCGGAAGAGGTTGACGATCGCCAGGAGGACAACCGCGCCGAGGAACGACGAGATCAGGCTCATGAGATCGAACGAACCGCTGGTGATGGGCGCGCCACCAATGAGCGGGGTGATGATGAAGCCGGCGATCAGTGCGCCGACGATGCCCACGACCACATTCAGGAAGATGCCCTGCTGCGCGTCGGTGCGCATGAGGATCGAGGCCAGCCAGCCCAGGATACCGCCGACGAGAAGGATAAGAAGAAGTGTCATAGGTCCGTCTCCGAAAAGTCTGTGTCTGTTGCATCCTAAACGGAGGGCGCCCCCCAAAAGTTCCGGTATTGGACATTTGCGCGATCGGCTTTTATTTTTCCGGAAGGGCGGAAACCTGCGGCTGGGACCTGCGTTTTCGCGCGTCGGGCCAGCGCCCGCCGCCTCTTCCTCTTGCCCGACTTGACGCTACAAGCCATTGCACCCCAAGGAGGACTCTTTGTTTCCTCCTGCTTTGCGGAGTCGCGTTCCCCATGCTTGCGCAGAAGACCCGGTACGCCATCCGCGCCATGCAGCATCTGGCCGACCGGCATGGACAGGGCCCGATCCAGCTTACCGAAATCGCCGAGAGCCAGAACATACCGGGCAAGTTCCTGACCGTGATCCTATCCGAGTTGTCCCGTGCCGGGCTCATCGATTCGCAGCGCGGCAAGGATGGCGGGTACTGGCTGGCCCTTGCGCCGCAGGAGATCAGCTACGGCGACCTGGTGCGGCTCGTGCGCGGATCGGTCGCGCTGGTGCCCTGTGCGAGCCGTAACGCACATGAGACCTGCAAGAACTGCGTGCCTGAGGCCGAATGCCGCACACGCGCCCTCATGCTGCAGGTCCGCGACGCCACGGCCGAACTCCTCGATGGCATCCGCCTCTCCGATCCGATTGAACTGGCCCCGCCCGCCTCGGACGAGGCCGAGCCGTCCTGAGACCTCGCGCGATGATGGTTTTGCATTTGCCCCTCGCGCGTTAGGCTGCCGGGCAAAAGACGAGGCGAGAGGACCCCATGCCCACCCGCATACTCACCATCGACGAGACCCACGCCCCCGACCTTGGTTCGTGGGTGGACGGTGCCGACACGCACCCTGACTTTCCGATCCAGAACCTTCCCCTCGGGGTCTTTTCCGTGGACGGGCAGACGCCGCGCGGGGGCATCGCCATTGGCGCGATGATCCTCGACCTCGCTGCGCTGGCGCACAGCGGCCTCTTGGAAGGCGAGGCGCAGACCGCTGCGGAGGCCGCCTCGGGCCCCACGCTCAATCCCCTTCTGGAACTGGGATCAGGAACACGCCGGGCGCTGCGCCGCGCCGTCAGCGCGCTGCTGGCGACGGGGTCCCCGAAACAGCCTGAGGTGACGCCCCTGCTTGTTCCTGCACACCGCGCCAAGATGCACCTTCCGGCCCGCATCGGCGACTATTCCGACTTCTACGTCGGCATTCATCATGCGGCCGAAGTCGGCGCCCTGTTCCGCCCCGAGCAGCCGCTTTTGCCCAACTACAAGCACATCCCGATAGGCTATCACGGCCGCGCCTCAACGATCCGGCCAAGTGGCCCCCCGGTCATCCGCCCCAACGGCCAGACCCGAGGGATCGACGTCGACGCGCCACGCTTCGGCCCGACCCAGCGTCTCGACTTCGAACTGGAACTGGGGCTCTGGATCGGTCCGGGCAACACGCAAGGCGAGCCTATCCCCCTCGCGCAGGCCTGGGGGCACATGGCCGGCCTGACTTTGCTCAACGACTGGTCCGCGCGCGACATTCAGGCCTGGGAATACCAGCCCCTCGGCCCGTTCCTCTCCAAGAGCTTCCACACCACTGTCTCGCCCTGGATCGTGACCACTGAAGCCCTGGCCCCCTTCCGGATCGCCCAGCCTCCTCGCGCCGAAGCGGACCCGGGCGTTCTGCCCTATCTTCAGGATCCGCAGGACCAGAGCGAAGGCGCGCTCGCGCTCGACCTCGAGGTTACACTCTCCAGCGCCGCGATGCGCGCACGCGCGCAAGAGCCGCAGGTGCTCAGCCACACGCAGGCCCGCGCGATGTACTGGACGCTGGGCCAGATGGTGGCGCACCATACTGTGAACGGTTGCGCGCTCGAAAGCGGCGATCTGCTAGGGACCGGTACGCTCTCCGGCCCCGAGCCCGGCAGCAAGGGCTCGCTCTTGGAGATCACCCGCGGCGGTGCGGAAGCGCTGCAACTGCCGCGTGGAGAGAAGCGCACGTTTCTGGAGGATGGCGACGAAGTCGTGCTGAAAGGCCGCTTCATGGCCGAAGGACGCCGAAGCATCGGCTTTGGCGAGTGCCGCGGGGTTATCGCGCCTGCGCCAGAAATCTAACCCCGCCAGCTGCAACGCTCCCCCTCACCTCTCTCTCCCGGCATTGCCCCGGGAGAGATGGCCTGAACAGTTCGGGGAGCCCGAGGGCAATGGCCCTGGGATCAACACTTGCTAATGGCCCTTGTTCAGCCCTTGGGCGTAACCCAGACCTCGACCGGAGTGATGAACTTGCCCGGTGCGGGCTTGCCAACGTGAACGCGGTCGGCGGTGACCTGCTCGCCGTTCTCCAGATGGAAGGTCACCCAGGGCTTGGGCATGCGCTCGAACTTCATCTTCTGGATGGCGAGGCCGGTGGTCGAATTCATGACGGTTGCGATGATACTCATGGCGCGCCGTTAGGCACGGCCGCCGCGCCCCGTCCAGAGCGCGCCACGGGTTATCGACCGGCCTTTGCAGCCCCTCAGGCCGAAGCCGCCTCGCCCTTGGCTTCCAGCTCGGCCGTCTCGGCGGCATAGCGCCGCGCGAGCACCGCACAGACCATCAACTGGATCTGGTGGAAGAACATGACGGGCAGAATCACCACGCCCACCTGCGCCGCCGGGAACAGCACGCCAGCCAGAGGTACACCGCTCGCCAGACTCTTCTTCGAACCGCAAAAGAGCATGACAATGCGATCCTCGCGCGCGAAGCCCATGGCCCGGCCCAGCAGGTTCGTGGCCGTCATCACCACCGCCAGGAGAGCAAGCGCGATGACGACGATGAGTGCAAGCTCGCCCAGCGTCACCGTCTGCCACAGGCCATCGAGCACGGCGGCCCCAAAAGCCGTGTAGACCACAAGCAGGATCGAGCCGCGATCGACATAGCCCACCATCTTCTTGTGGCGGGTCACGAAGCCCCCGATCACCGGCCGCAGCAGATGGCCCGCCACGAACGGCAAAAGCAGCTGCGAGGCGATGGCAATGACGGGATCGGTCGAAAAGCCCTGACTCTGCCCGGTAATGAACAGCGCGGTGAGAAGCGGCGTCACGAAGATGCCGGCAAGGTTCGAGAACGAAGCCCCGCACACGGCCGCAGCCACATTGCCGCCAGCAATCGCGGTGAAGGCAATCGAGGACTGCACCGTTGAAGGCAGGAGCGTGAGGAACAGGAGACCCGTCCCCAGGTTCGCATCCATCCCCGGAATGGCGCGCAGGCCCAGCCCCAGAATCGGGAAGAGGACGAAGGTGATCGCCATGGTCGCCAGATGCAGCTTCCACGCCTTGGCGCCCGCGATCACCGCCTCGCGCGAGAGCTTGGCACCATGGAGGAAGAACAGCAGCGCAATGGCGACATCGGTCGCCCTGTCGGCAATCTGCGCCCAGATGCCCTGCGCGGGAAAGAAACTGGCGAGCACCACCATGCTGACAAGCGCCAGCATGTAGGGGTCGAGATTGAGGCGTTTGACGAGGCTCTGCATGGCCTTGCGCTTAGCCGCCGCCGCCTTGCGGGGCCAGTACCTGTTTATGACACTGCGCGCATAGAATTTTGAGAGCACCCTGCTGGAAGGGGGACCCGAACCCTAGAGCCACTTGTTGGCGCGGTACCACTCGGCAGTCGAACGAAGGCCCTCACGGGTCTCGATCTGCGGGCGCCATAGCGTCTCGGGCGGCCGCGCACCGGGCGAAACTACCCAGTCGGGATGCGCGAAATAGGCCGCGCGGTCCTTGGTCATCTTGGCCTTGGTGCCGCGCACGAAGTTGTCGAGGCTGGCGACCCGTTCAAGCGCCTTTTGCGACAGGCCGATCACCTTGGGACGGCGCCCCATGGCCTGCCCGATGGCCAGCGCCATCTCGGTGTGCTCCCAGCCCTCGGGCTTGCCGTCGTCGGGCTCGAAGGTCATGCGGTGGACCGCCTCGCCGGGCACGACAAGAGCTACCAACAGGCGCGCCAGATCCTCGACGTGGATCATCGAGGCGCGCCCCTCGGCCGGAACCGGGACAAGCCCCCAGCGCGCGGCCCGGAACAGCTCCATCATCTCCTTGTCGCGTGGCCCGAAGATCGCCGGCGGGCGCACGATGGTCCAGTCGAGCGGGCTTGCCTTCAGGAGCTTCTCCGCACGCGCCTTCGACGCGCCGTAAGCCGACAGGCCCGGTTCGCGCGCCGAGAGCGAGGAGACGAAGACGAAGCGCGGAATGCCCTTGGCCACCACCGTCTCGATGAGGTTGAGCGTACCTGCGACGTTACCCGCCTCGAAACCCGCCGCATCGGGCGCGTTGGTCACGCCTGCCACGTGGATCGTCGCCTCGGCCCCGCGCGTGAGTTCCGAGAGCGCGGCGGTGTCCGAGAGATCGCCCGGCACCCAGGTGACGCCCTCGCGAGGCTCCTGTTCGCGCCGTGTAAGCGCGCGCACGCGATAGCCCTGGGCGAGCGCTTCTGTGAGAACACTGTGGCCAACAAAACCCGTCGCGCCGGTAAGCGCGACGATGGGGCTCTCGCTGTGCATGCGGTGTGTAGTCCTTCAGGCCTTATCCCGTGCCCGAAAATCAGGCGACAGGCGGCACATACTTGATCGACATGAGGTCGCGATGAACGACCGAGGAACGCGGCGCGTAGCCCAGGACCGTCTGCTGTTCATTCGAGTGCAGGCGCCGAATCGCGTGGATCTCCTTGGCGTCGTACTCGGACAGGCCATTGGCGACAACGGTCCCTTCCGAATTGACGATGGAGACCGGATCGCCGCGGCGGAAACGTCCGTCGACATCGATCACGCCCTTGGCGAGCAGGCTCGCACCTTCGTGGATCAGCGCCTTCATCGCGCCATCATCGATGATGATCTTGCCCTTGGTGCGCAGGCGTCCGCCCAGCCACACCTTGCGCGCGCCCGGCTTGCTCGCTCCGCGGCGGCGGCGCGGCAGGAACAGCGTGCCCACGCCCGCCTCGTCGCGCGAGCCCATGACGCGCTCGACCGGTCGTTCGTGGAAGCCGTTGCCGATGACAACGCAGGCGCCCGCGATCGCAGCGATCTCGACAGCCTGAAGCTTGGAGACCATGCCGCCCGAGCCCATGCCGGAATTCGATTCGGTGGACGCCATGGCCTTGATCTCGGGCGTGATGCCCTTGACCACTTCGAGCCGCGTGGCGCCCGGCTCCTTGGGGTGGCGATCATAGAGGCCGTCGATGTCCGACATCAGCAGGACCGAGCTGGCGCCCGCGGCCTGCGCGACACGCGCGGCCAGGCGGTCGTTGTCGCCAAAACGCAGCTCCTGCGTCGTGATCGAATCGTTCTCGTTGATGACCGGCACGACGCCCGCATCGAGCAGGCGTTCGATGGTCGCCGTGATGTTGAGGTAACGGCGGCGATCTTCAAGATCCATCAGCGTGACCAGCATCTGCGCGGCGGTCAGGCCGTGGTTGCCCAGAAGCTGGGCCCACATGCCCGAGAGCGCGATCTGGCCGACGGCGGCCGAAGCCTGCGCATCTGCAAGCGAGCCGCGCCCGCCCTTGTCGAGGCCGAGCGTACGCGCGCCCAGAGCCACCGAGCCGGAGGACACGACAATGACATTCTGCCCGCGCCGACGCGCTTCGGAGATTTCACCGACGAGGCCGTTGAGCCAGACCGTACGGACCCCGTCATCGTCGACAAGAAGGGACGAACCCACCTTGATGACGAGACAGGGATTGAGTTCAGGATCGGCGAGGTCGGAAAGTTTGGTAATAGGCATAAGCTCGGCTTCTAGAAGAATTGCGCAAGAGTGCAAAGGTGGACCCAACGAACCGGCGCAGCGTACCGGCGTTTCGGCACGTGGAAGCCGCACGAAAGTCCCCTTTTCGTGCTGTGAGCAATTTTCAACGCAGCCACATCTGGGATGTTCCCTCTCACATCCCTCTTTTCGCACTTGCACAAGATCCGTCGCGGCCATTTTGACGCAGATCCCGCGCGCGAATGGCGAATCACCTGTCGGGCGACGAAGGCCGCAAATGCGGGCCGCTCCGGCCCAAACGAAGAGCGCGCAGGGGGCACCTGGCCTCCTGCGCGCTCTTCGCGTCATTCCATGATGGCGGCCCGGCCAGAGCCGATGCCCGTCTGGCTCAAGCGCCGAATCAGATCGGCGACCAGGGCGTCTCGTTGGCCTCTTCCTGCTCGCCTTCGGGACGTTCGGTCACCGTGGCGGCTGGCAGATGCTCGATCGCCGCATCGAGCAGCGCGGGAAGGCCCTGCCCGGTCACACCCGAGATCGGGAAGACCTCATGCGCACCGGCCTTGAGCAGCTCGCGCGCGTATTCGGCGGCGAGCTCGTCATCGACCAGATCGACCTTGTTGAGCGCGACAAGGCGCGGCTTGTCGGCCAGTTCGCCCGCGTAGGCTTCCAGTTCCTGCTCGACGACCTTCATCGCCTCGACCGGATCGTCGACCGAAATGTCGATGAGGTGAAGGAGAACGCGGCAGCGCTCGATGTGCCCGAGGAACCGGTCGCCGATTCCTGCCCCATCCGCAGCGCCCGCGATCAGGCCCGGAATGTCGGCCAGCACGAACTCGCGGCCCTTGTGGTAGACCACGCCCAGCTGCGGCCGCAGCGTGGTGAAGGCGTAGGCCCCGACCTTGGCCTTGGCGTTCGAGAGCTTGTTGATGAAGGTCGACTTGCCTGCGTTGGGCAGGCCGACAAGGCCCACGTCCGCAAGCAGCTTGAGGCGCAGCCAGACCCACATCTCCTCATAGGGGATGCCCGGCTGGTGCTGGCGCGGGGCACGGTTAGTGCTGGTCTTGTAGCTGGCGTTGCCACGACCGCCCATGCCGCCTTCGAGCAGAACCTCGCGCTGGCCCGCCTCGACGAGATCGAGCAGGACGGTCTCGCCGTCCTCGTCCGAAATCACCTGCGTGCCCACGGGGACCTTGATGACCAGATCGTCAGCCGCCGCGCCATTGCGGTTCTTGCCCATGCCATGGCCGCCGCGCTTCGCCTTGAAGTGCTGCGTGTAGCGAAAGTCGATGAGGGTGTTGAGACCGGGTACGGCCTCGAACACGACGTCACCGCCCTTGCCGCCGTTGCCGCCGTCGGGGCCGCCGTACTGGATGTACTTCTCGCGGCGGAACGAGACCGCTCCGGGGCCACCGGCGCCCGAGCGGATGTAGATCTTGGCCTGGTCGAGAAAATGCATGGGCTAGGGGTCCCAACGGTTCCAAAAAGGGGCACGTCGCGCGCCACGGTGCGCCCTATGCCCATAAACAAAAAACCCGGCCATGGCGACCGGGCGGAAATCCGGCCTGTACCGGATCGTGATCTGGCGTGTGGTACTGGTGGAGCCGAGGGGGATCGAACCCCTGACCTCGTCATTGCGAACGACGCGCTCTCCCATCTGAGCTACGGCCCCGTTCCAGTATCGCCCTGCCCCAGGCTTTGCCGTGGCAGGAGCGCCCCCTTAGCGAAGCTTGGGACGCTTGAAAAGCCCCCTTTTTCGCAAAACGCGAGCGAGAGGACTGCGCTCCAGCCACGTCAGGGCGGGCTCGCAGCCCCAGCTTACTGCTCGTAAGTTTCCTGAGCGCGGGCCGTCTGCTGTTCAAAGCTGGGACGCACGGTGACAAGGCCGCCTCCATAGGCCGATTCCCAGGCCGCCAGATCGGCGCGGTACTGCTCGAAGGCGTCGAAGAATTCCTTGAAGGGCTTTTCCATCTTCGCCAGTCCGATGAAGGACCAGGTCTCGAACTGGCTGGGATCGACCGTTTCCAGGTCCTGCGTCACGCCCATCGCGGCCTCGCAGAAGCCGGTATCGACAGGGGGAAGCGAGAAGTAGTTGTAGACCTGGGTCTGGTAACTCTCGCGCGCCTTGATCGCATCTCGGCGGGTATGGCCCTGGCGGAAGCTGCGGTCGATCGCCGCGCTCGCCTTGTCGAGCGAGGCATCATAGAGCGTGAGGAAGCGCTTGTAGCCTTCAAGGATCGGCGCATACTTGGGCTCGATGCAATTGAGCGCGGCCACATTGTAGGCCGAGCGCAGGTTCCACACCGCCTGCGGTGTGGAGATGCCGTAGTTCACGGTGTGACGTTCGCCCTGCTCGTTCACCGGCGGAATGTTCATGGTCAGCTGCGCGCCGTTGGGCGGCGTGGGCTTGGGCGGAATGACCACGACCGGCGGCGGTGGCGGCGCGGTCACGACGTGCTCCTTGGGGCCACAGGCGGCCAGGGCTGCGAGCCCCATCAGGCTTGCGCCACTCAGCATCCGCCGAAGCCCGGAAAGCGTGCTCTTCACCTTCGTACCCACCCTCAAGAAAGAAGTTACCTCGTTACCAACCATATTACGCGCTCTGTCCAACAAAGAAAATGCCCGGCGCGAGCTTTCGCACCGGGCATCGCATTGTTTCCACGCTTTACCGCTTTTACGCGGTAAAGGAGGCTCTTCCCGCGTCCTCAGTCGCGCTGACCGAGGAAGTTGAGGAGGAAGAGGAACATGTTGATGAAGTCGAGGTAGAGCGTCAGCGCACCCATGATCACGGCCTTGCCCAGGAATTCGGTGCCCTGCAGGGACTGGTACTGCATCTTGAGCTTCTGGGTGTCGTAGGCGGTCAGGCCCGCGAAGATCAGCACGCCCAGGATCGAGATCGCCATGTGGAGCGCGCTCGACTGCACGAACAGGTTGATGAGCATGGCCACGAGAATGCCGACCAGGCCCATGATCAGGAAACGACCAAAGCCCGAAAGGTCCTTCTTCGTGGTGTAGCCGAACAGGCTCAGCCCAGCGAAGCCAGCGGCCGTCGCGAAGAAGGTCGTTGCAATCGATTCCCCGGTGTAGACGAGGAAGACCGACGAGAGCGACAGACCCATGACCACGGCAAAGCCCCAGTAGAGGATCTGCAGCGTCGAGGTCTTCATCTTGTTGAGACCGAAGCTCATCGCGAGGACGAAGCCGAAGGGGGCAAGCATGACCACCCAGCGCAGCGGCGTGGTCAGAACCGAATAGGCCAGCCCCGACGAGGCGAAGAGCATCGCCACGATGCCCGTCAGCAGCACGCCCGAGGCCATGTAGTTGTAGATCGACAGCATGTACTTGCGCAGGCCCGCATCGTAGGTGGCGCGGCCAGCGGTGCGTCCATCAATCGGAGACGCACCGAAGCCCTGACGGGGCTGGGGGTCGTTCCAATTTGCCATGTTAAACTCCCTTGGGGGAAGCGCGCATGATGCCGCTTCCCGATACCTTGCCAATATCTGCCTTCACGGCACGGTTTTCAAGGAAAACCGGCGCCGCTTTCGTGTAACGAAATGTGTCGTGGGCACATAAGCGCCCCGCCGGGCTCAGTCCTTGGCGCGCGCTTCCTCGGCCATTTCCGCGCTGCGATTGCGCGCAGCGGTCAGCGTGGCGAGCATCAGCGCGTTCACCGCGCCGTCCTCGTCGAGCACATTCATGCCCGCACGCGTCGTGCCACCCGGGCTCGCCACCTTGTCCGCAAGCTCACCCGCGGTGAGCGGGGACGCGCTCGCCAGCGAGGCCGCACCCTCGACCATCGCGGTCGCGAGACGCTGCGCCGTTCCCGGCTCCACGCCCAGCTCGGCCGCGCCCTTGGCGAGCGCGTCGATAAAGCGGTAGACATAGGCCGGACCGCTGCCCGCAAGCGCGGTAACGGCGTGGAACTGCTCTTCGTCCTCAAGCCATTCCGGCGTGCCCAGCGGCTCCATGAGCTTGGTGATCTCGGCCTTTTCCTCTTCGCCAAGACCACTCGAACCGAGCGCGATCGGCGACTTTCCAAGCGCGCAGGCAAGGTTGGGCATGATGCGAAGGACCGCGTGGGCGCGCGGGAACTGCGCGGCAAGGCTCGCCAGTTCGTTACCCGCCAGGATCGAGAAGACAGTCGTGCCCGGCCCGACCAGCGGCTCCATCGTGTCGAGGACGGTGGGAAGAACCTGCGGCTTCACGCCGATCATCACGGCATCGAAATCACGGCCCGTCGGGACCTCGTTCACCTGCTCGACACCCTCGGGCACGGGCTTGGGCGTACGGTTGTAGACCGTGAAGGTCGAGGCCGGAATGCCACCGGCGAGCCACCCGTCCAGCATGGCACCGGCCATGTTGCCGCAGCCGTAGATGAGGATGGATTCAAAGTTCGCCATGGTGCGTTTCCCGTTGTCTGCTGTCAGTCGAAATCGGGCTTCGACTTAGGGACGGGAACCGGATCGGGCAAGGCCAGCGCCGCACCTCGGTAGCGCCGCTGGCGCGACGGAAGGGCGCCCCTGCCCCTTCCCGTTTAGTCCGAAATGGACCGGATCAGGCTTCGCCGTGCGCGTCCACGAGCGCCGCCACGAGCGCTTCCTGCGGCGTCTTGTCGCCCCACAGGATGAACTGGAAGACCGGGTAGAAGCGGTCACATTCCTCGATCGCGGCCTCGACCACCATCTGCGCCTGACCTGGCCCCAGAAGGCCGTCCTGCCCCAGCATCAGCCCGTGGCGGTAGAGCACGACCGAACCGTTCGACCACAGATCGAAGTGGCCAACCCACAGCTGCTCGTTGATCAGCGCCAGCGCCTCGTAGACGTAGGCTCGCTTTTCTTCGGGAATGCGCAGCTCAGGCAGGCACAGAAGCTGCAGGACATGGTCCTCACGCCGCCAGATCGCCTGGAACTGGTAGGTCGTCCAGGCACCCTTCAGCTCGGCCGAAATCTCGTCCTCGCTGGCATGGGCAATAGGCCAGTCGCGCGCCTCGAAGAGCGACGCCAGCATCTCCACGGGAGCGGCGTCGTCGTCGTGTCCGATAGTGTCGCGCACAATTCTCATATTGGCTAAGCAGCCCCCTATCCGCGTGTTCGGATAGAGGGATGCTTTGCCTGCCCCTGTCAGCACAATGGAGCGGCCTCCATCACCGGGGCAAAACCCGACAAGTCTGTTTACAGGATGTGGATAAGCACGCTGCGTGTCCGATCCCGGGACAGCTGTTCCCGCCCCGTTCCAAAGGCAGCGTTAGCGCGCTGTGCTCCCTTGGAAAATCTAGCCCCCAGCGTCAAGCGCGTCGACGACCTGGCCCGCCGGGCTGGTCCAGACCAGCGCCCGGCCGTTGCCCGCTTCGGCGAAATCCTCGACGAAGCCATCCGCCGCCTTGCGCGTGGCGAAGGGGCCGACAAGGATACGATGGGTGCGCCCCATATCGGTGATATGCGCGTCCTGCCCCTTGAACAGCGCAGGATTGCGACGCGTGTAGCGCCGCCAGTCGAAGGCGATGGCATCGGTGTCGCGGCCAACGCCAATCTGCACCCAGATCCGGCTCGGATGCGCCGGTTTCTTGGGCTTGGGCGGAGGCGGAGGAGGCGCTGGACGCGCCGGTGTCACCTTGCGGATATCGACCGCGCCCGAGACAGGGGTATCGGGCGAACGCGGCTTGCCGAGGTCCGCGAAAGCCTCGCTGAGCGACATCTGCGCAACGGCCTCTTCCGCTGCGCTCGAGGGACCTTCGCCGCTGCGCGTAGGCGGCGCACCGGCCTGGCTTGCCCCCACCTGGCTTGCCCGCGCCAGATCGAATCCGGGCACAGTCGAACGCGAGGGAATCGAGCCCCCCGAGGCCGGGCTTGCCGTTGCAGCAACAGCGGGTGTCGCAGTTGCCGGTGAAGCCGGGACACTGGCTGAGGATGCAGCAGCCGCTGGCGCCGCCATGGGGCCCGCCGGCTGCAGCGGCGCCGGGGTCGGCGCGGCGCGGGCAATCCGGTCACGCGCAGCAGCCGAAGCGGTCGCCGAAACCGGAGGAAGTTCGCCATTGGCACCCAGCACAGGGCCGCCATCGCCCGGGACCACTTCGATGCCGGGCTTGGGCTCAGGCGGCGCCACACGTTCGACCTCGGCTTCTGCCTCCGGCTTGCGAACCGGGCGACGCGCGCTTTCACGCGGTGCGGGCTCGTCGAAATTACGTTCGCCCAGACGCAGCGAGCGTCGTGCCCGGCGCGCAGGACGGCTCGGCGCCTGTGCCTCGGCCGCCCCTACGGGCTTTGCCGTACTGACGGCAGGCGCGCCCGAGCCCGCCGTAGCGGCAGGCACGATAGGCTGAGCGGGTTCGTAGGCCGCGATCCGCGCGCTGTCGCGACCGATCTCCGATGCTCTGGGGAAGCGCCCCAGATTGGCGGCAGCGGCCTGCTGGGCCGCGGTCAGGCGCGGCATGTAACGCAGATAGGGCGCAACGTCCTCGGCGAGCGGCGCAGGCAGGATGCGCTCGGCCAGCTTCACCGCTTCCTTCGTCTCCCCCGCAATCGCCAACGTGAAAGCGCGCGTGCGCCAACCGGGCTTATCCTGCGCCCGCAAGAGCGGCATCAGTGTGTCCTCGGAACCCTCGAGATCACCGCTGATCGCCTGGCTGACCGCAAGCCGCCGGCGCACCAGACTTTCCTCATCCGACGTGAGCGCCCCCCCCGAAAGCACGCGGCGATAGAGCGCCTGCGCGGCGAGCGTATCCCCGACCATGTCGTAGGCAAGCGCCTGATCGCTTGCCAGGGCCGCAATCGGACGCCCGGCCTTGCGGGCATTCTCGAAATACGTGATCGCGCCGACTGGATCGCCCGCCCGAAGCGTGGTGCGGGCCAGACCTTCCGCGATCCGGCCATCGCGCGGCGCCACCTCCTGCGCCCGCTCGAAGAAACCCTTGGCCGCATCGAAGTCACCCAGTTCGCGCGCGGCGTTGCCCGCGTCCAGCAAGGCCTCCAGATCGTTCTGGTCACGCGCCAGGCGTGTCAGCGCATCGCCGAGGCGCGCCGTGTTGGGATCGGGAAGCGCCTGAACCACTTCGCTGGCCATAGCCGGTTGCACGGCCAGGCCGGAAACCCCGGTCAGCAAGGCGCAGCCCAGCGCATAGCGAAGGATGGGGAACGCGGGACGGGAAGCGGAAATGGACGCGCGCAGCGCGGCGCGAAGTACGCTCGGGGCCTTGGGCCGGATCATCTGGGACCTTGCATCTCGTGTCATGGGGTCCGCGCAGCCACGGCGACCTCGGACCATCTGTTATCTGGGATACACCATATCCTCATGATGCCCGCAGGCCAAGCGCTCTGGCCGCAGCGCCCCCACGGCCCGCCCCATCCCGCAAAGCAGGATACCGCCCACCGGATAGACAAAGGGCCACAGATGCGCTGCTATGCGCATCCGCGGCCCTTCATACTGTGAGGCCTGGCAAAGAACGGTCCGGAACAGTTTCTCTGCGCCGGGCGCCCCTCAGGCCTGGCCTTACTGGTTGTTCTGGCGGTTGAGGAAACGCGGAATGCTGAGCGATCCGCTATCGTCCTCACTCTCACCGGCCTCGCGCGAGGGCGCGGCGGGCTTGGGACGCGAAAGGCTGGTCATACGTTCGAACAGGGTGCTGCCACCACCGCCGACCGGGCGCTGCGGAGCCGGAGCGGGTGCCGGGCTCGGCGCAGGTGCGGCCGCCTTGTTCTCACCGCCGAACAGCTCGTCCTGACGGGTCGGCGGGGTCTGCTGCGGACTGCGCGGAGCAAAGCTGCGCGAGCCCGAAATGCTGGCGTAGTTGCTCTCGTCGGTGTCGTCCTGACCTTCGTCCTCGTCCTCGAGCTCTTCGGTCGCGCCAAGCTCCAGCTCCGCCGACGGCGAGAACGGTTCGGGCACGTAGGGCTTGGAACCACTGGCCGCCTCCGGGGTCTTCTCGCTCTCGGCTTCCGGAGCCGGGGTCGAGAGATCGAGCGGAGCAGGCTCGGGCGCCGGAGCCGGTGCCGGGGCGGGAGCACTGGGGGCAGGCGCCTGCACGGCCGGACGGACCGGACCGCGGCCGCCCCCGATCGCCATCGGGCGCGCCGGAGCGTCGGCCTGCTCGGCGGTCTGCTCGATGCCGGTCGCGACGACCGAAACCCGGATCTTGCCGTCGAGCTCGGGGTTGAAGGCCGAACCCCAGATGATGTTCGCATCCGCATCGACGAGTTCGCGGATATGGTTTGCCGCTTCATCGACTTCGAGAAGCTTCATGTCCTCGCCGCCGATGATCGAGATGATGACGCCCTTGGCGCCCTGCATCGAAACGCCGTCCAGCAGCGGGTTCGCGATGGCGTGTTCGGCCGCCTCGAGCGCGCGGTTGGGGCCTTCGCCCTCCCCGGTGCCCATCATCGCCTTGCCCATCTCGCCCATGACCGAGCGCACGTCGGCGAAGTCGAGGTTGATGAGACCCGGCATGATCATCAGGTCGGTGATCGAGCGCACGCCCTGCTGCAGAACCTCGTCGGCAAGCTGGAAGGCCTCCTTGAAGGTCGTTTCCGCCTTGGCGATCAGGAACAGGTTCTGGTTGGGAATGACGATGAGCGTGTCGACGTTCTTCTGCAGTTCCTCGATGCCCGCTTCGGCCGCGCGCATGCGGCGCGTGCCTTCGAACAGGAATGGCTTGCAGACGACGCCGACGGTCAGGATGCCGCGTTCACGTGCAGCCTGGGCGATGATCGGGGCTGCACCGGTGCCGGTGCCGCCGCCCATGCCGGCCGCGATGAAGACCATGTGCACGCCATCGAGCACACGGCCGATCTCTTCCAGCGATTCCTCGGCGGCCGCACGACCGACCTCGGGACGCGCCCCTGCGCCGAGCCCCTGCGTGATCTCGTGGCCGAGCTGGATGCGGGTTTCCGCGATCGAGTTGTTGAGAGCCTGCGCATCGGTGTTGGCGACGACGAAATCGACCCCTTCGACCTGCGCCTCAATCATGTTGGCGATGGCGTTGCCGCCTGCCCCGCCTACGCCGATGACGACGATACGCGGGCGAAGTTCGTCGATCGTCGGCAGTCCGATGTTAATGCTCATTAGTGACTCCTGCCAGACACATGCGCGTCAGATATTTCTCGACCATCCTGATTGCACGCTTCGACTTGGCGAGGCAAAGGATAGCCTTGTGTTGTCCACAGGCAAAAACGCCCGATACCGGCGGTTTCTGCCACGTTGTCGCGCCTCTCGCACGTCCTGTCCACAGCCACTATTTGGGCGGGGAACCGAACGGCCAGGAGGCGCGTTCAGAAATACTCTCGAACCGCCTGAAAGATCCGGGAAAACATTGTGTTCCAGCCCAATTTCACGGTTCTGTTCGAAGGACGGGCAAAACTGCGGATGTCGACCGGGTCATTCGCGGCGTAGAGAACCAGTCCCGTCAGCGTCGAGAAGCCGGGCTTGAGGTGCGCTTCGGCAAGGCCGGGAAGGTGCGGGACGCGTCCGATGCGGACCGGACGGCCGAGCGCCGCCTGCGCGTAATCGGCCAGCCCCACCAGTTCCGCGCCGCCGCCGGTAAAAACCACCTGCTTGCCGCGCTGGCTGGAGAACTGCATGACTTTCAGCGCCTTGCTGACTTCTTCCATCAACATTCCCAGCTGGCCGGTGATGACACCGATCAGTTCGGCGCGCGGAATGCGGTTCTTGTCGTCGGCGTGGCGCGCGATGGGGCCCGTGCCCTCTTCGCCCGGAGCGTTCACCGGGATCATCTCGCGATGGTCGTGGGGCGAGGCGATGGCCGAACCGTTCACGCATTTCAGGCGCTCGGCCTGGTAGCGACGGATGCCAAAGGCCGAGGCAATCGCGTCGGTGATATCGGCGGACCCGATGGGAATGGAGATCATGTCGCGCAGCATGCCGCCTGCATAGAGGGAGACATTGGTCACCTCCGCACCGAATTCGACGAGCGCGACGCCCAGGTCCCGCTCTTCGGGCGAAAGACAGGCCTGCCCGGCCGCAATCGGCGAGCCTACCACCGCCTCGACCTCGAGGTGTGCGGACTGCACCGCCTCGGTCAGATTGCGGATCGGAGCACCGTCAGCCAGCATGACATGGATATCGACGCCAAGCCGCTCGGCATGAAGACCACACGGATCCCCCACGCCGTGCGCGCCGTCGAGCCGGTACTGCGCGGGCTGGGCGTGTAGCACCATGCGCCCGTCGGGCTGGATCGCATCACGCGCGGCGACGAGCAGCTGGTCGATGTCCTCCTGCTCGATCCGGCGTCCGCCGATCTCGGCATCGAAGGGCTGGAGACGGCTGGCAAGCCCCGCCCCCGAACAGCCGATCCACACCTTCTGGACCGACACATCCGCCATGCGCTCAGCGCGTTCGATGGCGTCGCGCACCGCGTAGGTCGCCGCGGCCATGTCAGTCACGAAGCCGCGCTTGATGCCCTGGCTGGCGCGATGCCCCGAGCCGAGCACGACAAGCTCACCGCTCTCGGAGATGCCCGCAATGATTGCGGAAATGCGGAACGAGCCAATGTTGACCGCCCCGAAAACCTTGCTGATGCGTGTCGCCGCCATCAGGCGTGCCCTTCCCCTGTTGCCGCGCGCACAAGCGCCGCGCGGTGCCTCACTGCCCGTTCCCGCCCGAGGCAAGCGCCACCGCGCCGCCCTTGGTCGAAATCTCCTGAACCTCGCCCTCGGGCACCCGCAGGTAGACCCGGTCAGGCGCGCGCATGTCGATGGCGATGGCCCTGCCCCCGATCAGGCGGTTGGTGCCGTCCAGACGCGCAAAGGTGACAAGAGCCCCCGCCGATTCCTTGACGCCTTCCGGCAGCGCGAGAACTTGGCCTGTCTCGAACACGAGATTCCAGCGCCGGTTCCCGACCCACTGCGCCTCGCGCACGCGGGGCTTGAGCGCGGGTGCGGCCTCCAGGAGGTGCGAGAGCTGGATGATCTCCTGCCCTGCCCCCTCGCCCGAGACGATGAGCTTGCCCTTGGCCGCCGACCGGTCGATCACTTCGAGTTCGTGCCCGGTCTCGTCGATCAGCGCATAGGTATCAGCCTTGCGCAGCACCGCGCGGGGGGAGCGCTCGACGATGTCGATGACAAGGGTCGTCGGCAGCTGGCGCGACACGCGCGCATCCTCGACCCAGGGCAGTTCGAACAGTTCACTGCGCAACTGCTCCAGATCGACCAGCGGCATCGCGCGGTACTTCTGCGCGAGCGCCCGCTCGTAGATCTTGAGTTCGTTGATGTTCTTCACGCCCCGCAGTTCGATGTGCTTGACCTCGAAACCGGCCTGCTTGGAGATCTGCGCAAAGCGCGCTTCGGCCATGCCCGGCACGCCTGCAGCCGAGGCGATAACCCAGGCGAGCGCGGCCACGGCAGCCAGGATCGCGAGCACGAACAGACGCTGGAGCTGCGCTTCGGTGAAGGGCAGCCAGCCCATCGCCATGTCGAGCGCGCTGCCGCCGGTGGCCTTGGCGCTGCGCACCTTGGCGCGGTTACCCTGTGCCGCAGCGGCCTTGCGGGCAGTCTTGCCCTTGCGCTTGATCGTCTGGCTCATGGCGAAGATGCCCCTTCCGGCGAAGCGCCCGCCTTGCTCCTGGCGGCGGCATCGGCAAGCGCCTCGGCAATGATCGCCTCGACAAGGTCGGGATACTCGATGCCGCAGGCCTTGGCCTGTTCGGGCACGAGGCTGAGCGGGGTCATGCCCGGCTGGGTATTGGTCTCCAGCAGGAACAGGCCTTCCACCCCTTGCGTGTCATCCCAGCGAAAGTCCGAACGGCTGGTGCCCTTGCACCCCAGGAGTTGATGGGCCCGCAGTGCCAACGCCTTGCACGCCTCGGTGATCTCGGCGGGCACATCAGCCGGGCAGACATGCTCGGTCATGCCGTCGGTGTACTTGGAATCGAAGTCGTAGAAACCGGACTTGGGCTTGAGTTCAGTGACGAGCAGCGCGCGCTCCCCGATCACCGCTGTCGTCAGTTCGCGGCCGCGAATGTAGGGCTCGGCCAGAAGCGTGTCGAACTCCTGCCAGGGGCCCTTGGCCTCACGGCTGATGGGGTTGCCGTAGTTACCCTCCTCGGTGACGATGGCAACGCCGACCGAGGACCCTTCGTTGACCGGCTTGAGCACGTAAGGGCGGGGCAACGGGTCCTTCGTGAACAGGGTCTCGGTCTCGACCACCCGGCCGCCCGGCATGGGCACGCCATGGGGGACGAGCGCCTGTTTGGTCAGCTCCTTGTCGATGGCGATGACCGAG
Organism: Novosphingobium mangrovi; assembly: GCF_022818885.1. NCBI lineage: Bacteria > Pseudomonadati > Pseudomonadota > Alphaproteobacteria > Sphingomonadales > Sphingomonadaceae > Novosphingobium > Novosphingobium mangrovi. The sequence continues at coordinate 167,695 of NZ_JALHAT010000002.1, forward strand.
GTTGCGAGCCCCGAGTGCGTATAGGTGAGGCCCATCAGGTCCATCATGCCCTGCACCGTGCCATCCTCGCCCGGCGCGCCGTGCAGCGCGTTGAAGACGACATCGGGCCTGGTCTCGGCGAGGCGCAGCGCGACCTCACGATCCATGTCGATGCGGGTGACCTTGTGGCCCTTGCTCTCAAGCGCCTTGGCCACGCCTTCGCCGCTCATCAGCGAGACGGGACGTTCGTTCGACCAGCCACCCATCAGGACGGCGACGTGGAGCTTGGGGAGTGTCACTTGTGCGATCCTACTCGTTGAATTTCCCACTCGAGCGTCACGCCCGAGGCTTCCTTGACCCGGCGCCGCACTTCCTCGCCCAGCGCCTCGATGTCGCTGGCGGTGGCATCGCCGGTGTTGAGAAGAAAGTTGGTGTGCTTTTCCGAAACCTGCGCCCCGCCCAGCTGGAGCCCGCGGCACCCGGCCTCGTCGACCAGCTTCCACGCCGAGGTCCCTTGCGGGTTCTTGAACGTGGAGCCCCCGGTCTTGGAGCGGAGCGGCTGCGAGGCTTCGCGGCTGGCCGAAATGCGGTCCATCTCGGCCTGGATCTCGCCGGGATCGCCCGCACGGCCCTGGAAGCGCGCGGCGACGACCACCGCGCCTGCCGGAAGTTCGGAATGGCGGTAGGTGTACCCCAGTTCCGCGTTCGTCAGCGTGCGTAGTGATCCGTCGCGCAGGACCACGTCGCACGCCACCAGAATGTCCTTGACCTCACCGCCATAGGCGCCGCCGTTCATGCGCACGAAGCCGCCCACCGTACCCGGGATCGAACGCAGGAACTCGGTTCCCGCAATCCCCGCATCGCGCGCGGTCGAGGAGACCAGGATACCGCTCGCCCCGCCGCCGCATTCGAGCGTGAGGTCCTCATGCGCAGTGACCTTGGCAAAGGGCTTGCCCAGACGGATCACCACACCGGCAACGCCGCCGTCGCGCACGATCATGTTGGAGCCCAGCCCCAGCGCCATGACCGGAACCGTGGGATCAAGCTCCTTGAGGAACGCCTGAAGGTCCTCGGTATCCTTGGGCTCGAACAGCCACTGCGCGCATCCACCCGCCTTGAACCAGACGAGCGGGGCCAAGGGCGCGTTCGCCGTCAGCTTGCCCCGGACGGGCGGAAGGGAGGGCGCGATCTCGCTCATGCGCCGCGCTTTTCCGAAATCGCGGTGGCGAGCCCGGCGGCCCACTTGGTGATATCGCCAGCGCCCAGACACACGATCATGTCGCCCGGCCGAATGGTTCCGGCCAGCGTCTCGGCAAGCGCATCGGCGCCTGCGATTTCCTGCGCCGAGCGGTGCCCGCGTGACTTCAGGCCCTTGACCAGATGCGCGCTGTCCACGCCCTCGATCGGCTCTTCGCCCGCCGCGTAAACCGGAGTGATGTAGACCACGTCCGCATCGTTGAAGCAGCTTTCGAACTCGTCCATGTGATCGCGCAGGCGCGTGTAACGGTGCGGCTGGGCAACCGCGATGACGCGGCCCTTCACGCCCTCGCGCGCAGCCGCCAGCACGGCGCGGATTTCGACCGGGTGATGGCCGTAGTCGTCGATCACCGTGACGGAGCCATCGTCCACCGCGATCTCACCCACCTTGGTGAAGCGGCGCTTGACCCCGCCGAACTTGGAGAAGCCGGTGCGGATGACTTCATGCGGGCAGCCCATCTCGATCGAGACGCCGACTGCGGCGAGCGCGTTCTGCACGTTGTGCCGCCCGGGCATGGGAAGCTCGATACCCTCGATACGCTGGAACGAGCCGTCACGCTGGCGCAGCGCCACGTCGAAGCGGTTGCCCCCCGGGATCGGGGTCACGTTCTCGCCGCGAATGTCGGCCTGCGCACTGAAACCATACGTGACGACGCGGCGGTCGCGCACCTTGGGAATGACCGCCTGAACCTCGGGGTGGTCGATGCACAGCAGCGCCGCGCCGTAGAACGGCACGTTCTCGATGAACTCGACAAAGGCTTCCTTCACCTTGTCGAACGAGCCGTAGTGATCGAGGTGCTCGGGATCGATATTGGTGACGACCGCGATGGTGCCGTCAAGGCGCAGGAACGAGCCGTCGCTTTCGTCGGCTTCCACCACCATCCAGTCGCTCTCACCCAGGCGCGCGTTGGACCCGTAGGCGTTGATGATGCCGCCGTTGATGACGGTGGGGTCGATACCGCCCGCATCAAGGAGCGCGGCGACCATCGATGTCGTGGTGGTCTTGCCGTGTGTGCCCGCGACCGCAACGGTCGATTTCAGGCGCATGAGCTCGGCCAGCATCTCGGCGCGGCGCACGACCGGGATGCGGTGCTCCAGCGCGTAGACGACTTCCGGGTTGGTGCGCTTGACCGCGGTGGAGATGACGACAACCGCCGCCCCGTTCACGTTCTCCGCGCGCTGTCCGATGTTCACCGTGATCCCGCGCGAACGCAGGTGCTCGACGACATAGCTCTCGGCCATGTCCGAGCCCTGCACCGAGTAGCCCAGGTTGTGCATGACCTCGGCGATGCCCGACATGCCGATGCCGCCGATCCCGACGAAGTGGATGGTCCCGATATCGGTTCCGACGGCTTTCACTGGGCAAATTCCTTGTTGATCGCAGAAGCAGAGCGGGCAAGCGCCTCGCCGCCCCGCGCAGGGGCGCCGCCTTCGGGTACGACGCGCAGCACGTCCATCATCGGGGCGGCCCCGAAGCTTTCGACAAGGTCGGCAAGATCCTTGGCCGCCTTGGGATAGCCGCAGTTCCACGAGGCGTGCGCCGCGTTGGCAAGCATCTGCGGGTTCTTGGCGATGGCCTGGACCTGCAGGCAGATGTCCTTGGCCATCTTGTCGAAGATCGCGCCCTGCTCGCGCAGCAGCGCGTTGCGCTTGTCGCCCGTCAGCAGATCGGGGTCCTCGGTCGTGATCGCGGGCTGGCGAATGACACGCGCGCCGCCCGCCGCCACGATCTCACGCGTATTGGCGACCTGGTGGTCGTCCATCGCGTAAGGAAGCGGGATCAGGATCGCCGGGCGGCCCACAGCGGTCAGCTCGGCAATCGTCGAGGCACCCGAGCGCCCGATGAACAGGTGCGCGCCGGCAAGCCGCTCGGCCATGTCCTCGAAATAGGTCGCAAGTTCGGCCGGGATACCGTGGTGCGCGTAGCGCTGGCGCACGCCGTCGATGTCCTCGGGGCGGCACTGCTGGATCACCTGGAGGCGCGAGCACAGCGTCGGCGGAAGCATGGCCAGTGCCTCGGGGATCACCTGGCTCAGGATCCGCGCGCCCTGGCTGCCGCCAGTCACGAGAATGCGGAAAAGGCTGTCTTCCGAGAAATCGGGGAACGGCTCCTCGCGCAGGGACAGCACCTGCTCGCGGACCGGATTGCCGACCAGCGTGACCTTGTCCTCATGGCGCGCGTCGAGGAAGTCGACATCCTCGCACGGGGTGGCGATGGCATTGACGCGCTTGGCGAAATAGCGGTTCACCCGACCCAGCACCGCGTTCTGCTCGTGCAGGATGGTCGGGATCTTCATCGCGCTGGCCGCCAGCATGGTGGGGAGCGAGGGATAGCCGCCAAAGCCGATCACGGCGCTGGGCTGGAAGCTCTCGAACAGGCGCTTGGCCATGCTCCGCCCCTTCAGCACACCGCGCGCGCCCTTGAGCCAGTTCAGCGGGTTCTTCCCCGCGATGCGCCCCTGCGGGAGGACGTGGGTGGTCAGGTAGTCGGGCTTGCCGGGAATTTTCGCGCCGCGCTCGTCGGTGATAAGCGCGACATGGTGCCCGCGCGCGTGAAGCTCGGCGGCCAGCGCAAAGGCCGGGATCAGGTGGCCGCCGGTGCCACCGGCCGCAAGGACGTAGTGCCGCGAGGGGCCGCTCATGAAAGCTCTCCGTTGGTGCGCAAGGTAAAACGCTCGCGCTGGATAAAGGGATTGCGCCGGGTAATGGCGAGAAGAAGGCCCATCGTCAGGCACAGCGCAATGGTGGACGAACCACCATAGCTGATGAGCGGCAGCGTCATGCCCTTGGAAGGAAAGAGCTGCAGGTTGACGAGGATGTTGATGAAGGCCTGCCCGCCGAACTGCGCGGCGATGCCCGCGGCGGCCAGCACCGAGAAGAGATCTTCCTCATCGATCGTGCGCATCAGCACGCGCACCAGGAAGGCGATGTAGAGCGCGACGATCACCATGCAGGCCAGCAGGCCGAATTCCTCGCCGATGACCGAGAAGATGTAGTCGGTATGGGCCTCGGGCAGCGACATCTTGCGCACGCCCATCCAGAACCCCTGGCCCGTCCACCCGCCGTTCAGCAACGTGCGCTCGGCAAGGTCGACCTGGTCGTAGGCGGTGCCCCCGAAGAGGAAGTTGTCGATGCGGTTGCGGCCGTTGTCATAGGTGAAATACATGATGACGATCCCGACGACGCCCACGCCGCCCAGCGCCGCCAGGCGGCGCCAGTCGAAGCCCGACAGCAGCACCATCACCGCAAAGCTGCCCGAAAACAGCATGGTCGAGCCGAAGTCGGGCTGGAGCATGAGCAAGCCGCCCAGAACCACCATCAGCGCGGCGCAGATGCCCACCACAGGGATATGCGGATCGCGCGCGCGCCAGGACAGGATCCAGGCGAGCAGGATCGGCCAGCCCACCTTGAGGAACTCGGAGGGCTGGAGCGAGAAGCCGAGGCGCAGCCAGCGCTTCGCCCCGTTCACTTCCGAACCGACCACCGGCACAAGGAAAAGCGCCGCGAACATGATGCCTGCAATCAGGATACCAAAGCGCCGGGCCGCGTCCTTGTCGAGGCTGGAGGCCCAGAGCAGGGCGACAATGCCCACCAATTGCCAGCGCATGTGAAGGAAGAAGAAGTAGAGATCGGGCAGCCGCTCAGCCGAGGTCGACAGGCGCCGCGCCGAAGCGGGCGATCCCGCCGCCACCGCCACCGCACCGATCCCCATGAGGATCAGGACGATGTACAAGGCGAAGCGGTCGATCTCCTGCCACCACACGGCCAGCCTCTGGCGCCGGGTGCGCGCTCCCGGCCCCTTGCCTGTGGGCTGCGGACCCGTTGCGGGTGCGAAATGCCCGCTCACCGCGCCGCGATGCCCTCCTGCCATGGGGATGGTGAAGCCCTGCGGGCCCTCGGGTGCAATACTTGCCATCAGCCCGCTGCTCCTCCCTGGCCGCGCCCCTCCCCGTCCTTCTCATCCCCATCCTCGGGCGCGAGCAGCGCCTCGACGATCTGGCGGAAGGCCTCGCCGCGCGCTTCATAGTCGCGGAACTGGTCAAAGCTGGCACAGGCAGGCGAGAGCAGGACGACATCGCCGGGCGCGGCGGCGTCCATGGCCTGGCGGATCGCCTGCGCCATCATCTCGCTGCGCACGATGCGGGTGTAGGGTTCCAGGATCTCGGCAAAGAGCGGGCCCGCATCGCCAATGGTGTAGGCCGCCTTGATGTGCCCGAACCAGGGCTTGCACTCGTCGAGGTCCTCGCCCTTGGGAAGACCGCCCACGATCCAGTGGATGCGCGGTGCAGGGTCGGGCGGGAAGGCCGCAATGGCAGGCGCGGCCGAAGCCGGGTTGGTGGCCTTGCTGTCGTTGATGTAATCGACCCCATCGGCCCGTGCGACGCATTCCATGCGGTGCGGCAGCCCACGGAAGTCGCGAAGACCCGGCTCCCAGTCGGCGCGCGCGATCCCCAGCGCCTCGACAATCGCGATGGCAACGGCGGCATTCTGGAGGTTGTGCGGCCCCTGGAGCGAAGGCCAATCCTTCTGCAGCGCCTCGAGGTCAGCGCCGTCGACCCGGGCAACGCCCTTGCCCTCACGCCGGGCTTCCTCGCGCCTGGCGACACCCAGCGTCTGCGCATCGCCCTTGCCGAAGACCGCCGCATGGCCGGGCGTCTGCATTGCGAAAAGACGCGCCTTGGAGGCGGCGTAGGCGGCAAAGCCATCGTAGCGATCGAGGTGATCGGGCGTCACATTAAGGAGCGCGGCCACGTCGCAATCGAGGCTGTGGGTGAGGTCGATCTGGTAGCTCGAAAGCTCCAGCACATAGACGCCCGAACCGTTCGCATTGGGCTCGAGCGGCACCGTGCCCAGGATCGGCAGACCGATGTTGCCGCCCATGCGCGCCGGTACGCCTGCCTTTTCCAGGAGGTGGCGCACGAGCGCGGTCGTCGTCGACTTGCCGTTCGTGCCGGTAATGCCCACCACCCGATGCGCAGGAAGGCTGGCGCGGGCGAGCGCGAAGAGTTCGATGTCACCGATGACCGGCACACCCGCCCGCGCGGCGGCTGCGGCAATCGGATGGCTGTTGAGCGGCACGCCTGGCGAGACAACGATCCCCTCGTAGCCGGAAAGGTCCGCGCTGGTGGGATCGGCGATCTCGCAGGTACCGGCCTCGCAGTCGCGCAGCAGCGCCTGGCGCGGCTCCTCGCGGCTGTCCCAGGCCATCACGTGGGCCCCACTCGCCAGCAGCGAGCGCACCGCCGTCATCCCCGAGCGGGCAAGCCCGAGGACCGCGTAGCGTTTACCGGCAAAGGCGGGGGAGACGATCACCTGCGCAGTTCTCCTTATCGCAGCTTCAGCGTGGCAAGGCCCAGGACGGCCAGCACCAGCGAGATGATCCAGAAGCGCACGACGACAGTCGATTCCTTCCAGCCCAACTGTTCGAAATGGTGGTGGATCGGCGCCATGCGGAAGACCCGGCGGCCGGTGCGCTTGAACCAGAAGACCTGGATGATGACCGAGGCCGCTTCCAGAACGAAGAGACCGCCCACGACCGCCAGCACGATCTCGTGGTGCGCGGCGACCGCGATGCAGCCCAGCGCGCCTCCGAGTGCAAGGCTGCCGGTGTCGCCCATGAACACCGCCGCAGGCGGCGCATTGAACCACAGGAAGGCAAGGCACGCGCCCATGATGCCGGTGCAGAAGATCGCAAGTTCGCCTGCGCCCGGGACGTGCGGAATGCCAAGGTACGTCGCAAAGTCGACACGCCCCGCCAGATAGCAGATGATCGCGAAAGTGCCCGCTGCGACAAACACCGGGAAAGTCGCCAGACCGTCCAGCCCGTCAGTGAGGTTCACCGCATTGCCCGCCCCCACGATCACGAAGGCCGCGAAGACGTAGTAGAGCGGCCCCAGCGGGATGTAGCGCCCGGTCAGGAACGGCACGTAGAGGTTCGTATTCAGCTGGCTGACGATGATGTACGAGGCAAGCCCCGCCACGGCAAATTCCATCAGCAGGCGCACGCGCCCGGGAACGCCGGCCGTGCTGCGCTTGGCGACCTTGTCGTAGTCATCCATGAAGCCGATCGCGCCAAAGCCGATGGTGACCGCGATACAGGCCCAGACGAACGGGTTGGTCACGTCCATGAACAGGACCATCGCCGCGATCAGCGCGGTCAGGATCATCAGGCCGCCCATCGTGGGCGTACCGCGCTTGGCCAGGTGGCTCTGCGGACCGTCCTCGCGGATCGGCTGCCCCTTGCCCTGGCGCACGCGCAGCATGTTGATGAACTTCGGACCGATCAGAAGACCGACAAAGAGCGCAAACAGAAGCGCGCCACCGGCCCGGAAGGTCTGGTAGCGGAAGAGGTTGGCAAGCCCCTGATAATCGAACCAATCTGCGAAAAGATACAGCATGTTGCGGGAGCGACCCTCACCCTTCCTGCTTGTTCAGCTCCGAAACGAGCGAGGCCAGGCCCACTGAATTGGACCCTTTGACGAGAATGGCATCCCCGCTTTCGAGCCCGAAAGCGCGCACACGATCCACAGCCTCCCTCACACTCTGGCAATGCGCGAAGGCGGCCGGTTTGCCAAGCGAGGAGGCGGCGTTTTCCCCCGCATCTGCGCGGGTTTCAAGTTCCCGGACGAGCGGGAGCATTTCATCGCCAACCAGCACCAGATAGTCGACACCCGCCTCGCGGATCGGCTCCTCGAGCGCGGCGTGATAACCCGGCCCGTGTGTGCCCAGTTCCTTCATGGCGCCCAGCACCGCGATGCGCCGCCTGGCGTTGGTGCGCCCGAGCTGCGCGAGCGTCGCGCGCATCGAGGCCGGATTGGCGTTGTAGCTTTCATCGATGAGGAGCGCGGTGCGCGAACCGTCCGCCTTGGCCTCCCCGCCCGAAACCGCGATTTCAAGGCGAGCACCACGTCCGGCAAGGCCGCCCATTTCGGCAAGCGCCACGCCCGCAGCGCCCAAATCTCCGCCCACGGCACGGATGGCAGCCATGACGGCCAGCGAATTCATCACCTGGTGCTCGCCCGGTGCGGCGACGGTGTAGCACACCCGCCGGTCGCCCATGTCTGCGGTCACGAGCGAGCCTCCGCCGATTGCATCGACCGCGTCGAGCAGCCGCACGTCGGCGTTGGCACCCCGGCCAAAGGCGACGACATGTGCCCCGCAGCGCAGCGCCGCCTTGCGCAGGCGCTCGTAATGGGGACTGTCAGCCGGGATCACCGCCGTGCCGCCGCGCTCAAGCCCCTGGAATATCTCCGCCTTGGCGTCGGCAATGGCCTCTTCGGACCCCAGGTTCTCGATGTGGGCGGGCGCGATAGTGGTAATCACCGCGACATGCGGGCGAACCTGGCGCGTCAGCGCGGCAATCTCGCCTTCGTGGTTCATCCCCATCTCGAACACGCCGAAACGAGCCCGGGCGGGCATGCGCGCAAGGCTGAGCGGCACCCCAACATGGTTGTTGTAGCTCTTGACCGAACGGTGCGCATCGCCGCGCGTCGCGCGGTCGAGCCCTTCGAAGATCATCTCCTTGACGCCGGTCTTGCCGACCGACCCAGTCACCCCGATCACCGGCCCGCGCGCACGCTGGCGCGACGCGGCGCCAAGACGCTCCAGCGCCTCGGTGGTGTCCTTGACGAGGATGTGCGGCCCTTCGACCGAACGGTCGACGACGCAGGCCGCCGCCCCCTTGGCGAAGGCCATTTCGACGAAGCGGTGGCCGTCCATGCTCTCGCCCTTCAGAGCAAAGAACAGGTCCCCCGGCTCGACGTCGCGGCTGTCGATCTCGACGCCCGATACCGTGAAAGGACCACTCGCCGTGCCGCGCAAGGCGCGTTCGAGCGTCGCGGCGTCCCAGAGGCCCTGCCCCTGCTCTTCCGCTTCGGGTGCGGGCCAATCGAGAATGCGTGCCAGTGCCGTCATGCGTCACCTCCCTTCGCCAGCGCGCCTGCCATCTCGCGCGCCACGTCCACGTCGTCGAAGGGCAGCACGCGCATGGTCTCGCCGCTGCCAATGATCTGCCCCTGCTCGTGCCCCTTGCCCGCGATGAGAACGATGTCGCCACCCCTGGCATCGGCAAGGGCAGCACCAATGGCCTCGCGCCGATCGCCGATCTCGCGCGCGCTCGCACTTGCACCGTCAAGCACCATGGCGCGGATCGCGGCCGGATCCTCGCCGCGCGGGTTGTCGTCGGTGACGATGGCGATGTCGGCCAGCTCGCTGGCCACGCGGCCCATCGGTGCCCGCTTGCCGGTATCGCGGTCGCCCCCGGCTCCGAACACGACGATGAGCCGTCCCGAGACGTGCGGGCGCAGCGCGGCAATTGCCGCCTCCAGTCCGTCGGGCGTGTGGGCGTAGTCGACGTAGACCGGCGCGCCCGAGGGCGTGATCGCGGCGCGTTCAAGACGGCCGCGCACGGTGACGAGCCGCTTCATCGCATCGAACACCCGGTCCGCATCGCCGCCCGTCGCCAAGACCAGCCCTGCCGCAACCAGCGCGTTGGCAGCCTGGTAGGCGCCGATCAGCGGGAGCGGGATCATGCGCGAGACGCCTGCGTACTGGACTTCAAGCTGCTGTCCCAGACCGCCCGGCGTGCGCGCGGCGAGGCGGATATCCTCTCCCTGCTCACCCACGGTGAAGACCTTGAGCCCCCGCGCCCGGGCATGGACGATAGCCCGCTGCGACCAGGCATCGTCGGCCCAGATCACCGCCATCCCCTCGTTCGCGACCACTTCGTCGAACAGGCGCATCTTGGCCGCGAAGTACTCTTCCATGGTCGCGTGGTAATCGAGGTGGTCGCGGCTGAGATTGGTAAAGGCCCCCGCCGCCACGCGCGGCCCCTCGATACGGTATTGCGAAAGACCGTGGCTGGAGGCTTCGTAGGCGACATGGCTCACGCCCTCGCGGGCGAGCCCCGCCAGATTGCCAAGGAAGGTCACCACGTCCGGCGTGGTCAGCCCGGTCGAAACGCGCGCATCACCGGTGGTCACACCCAGCGTGCCGATGGAGGCAGCCCGCTCCCCCACCATGTTCCAGATCTGGCGCGTAAGCTCGACGGTCGAGGTCTTGCCGTTGGTCCCGGTTACAGCGACCAGCGTTTCGGGCACAGGGCGATAGAACGGCGCGGCCAGCTGGGCGAAAAGGCGGCGCGGCTCGGCATCGACGAAGGACGCTGCGCCCGAGATGGGCGCCTCGCTTGCCGAGACGATGGCAACCGCGCCCGACGCGATGGCGTCCGCGATGTAGTCCTCGCCGTTGAAGCGCGCGCCCTTGAAGGCGCCGAAGACGGTGCCGGGCGCGACCTTCCTGTGGTCGATGGCGAAGCCGGTCACCTCTGCATCGGGACCGGGAAGCGCAAGGCCGGCGGTGGCGCAGAGGGCGGAGAGTTTCATTCTTCGGCTTCGCTCACTTCATGGGGGATCAGAGGCTTGAGGTCCGAGATGTCGATATCGCGGGTCTCGTCGGGCATGATGCCCAGGAGCGGCCCGATGCGTGGAACCACGCGCGCCACAACCGGCGCCGCGTTCCAGGCGGCGGTGCGCTGGTAGCTGGTCGCAACCGTACCCTTGGGCTCGTCCATCATGGCTATGACGACATAGCGCGGCTTGTCCATGGGGAAGGCCGCCGCGAACGTGGAAATCAGCGAGTGGTGGCGATAACCGCCATTGCCCGGCTTTTCCGCCGAGCCGGTCTTGCCGCCGATCCGGAAGCCCGGGGCATCGCCCTTGCGGCCCGTACCGTAGAGCACGATCATGCGCAGGAGCTGGCGGATACGAGCCGAGGTTGCGGCGCTGAACACCCGGCGCCCTTCGGGGACCTCGCCCGCGCTCAGCTTGCGCAGCGTCGCCGGGCGCCACATGCCCCCGTTGACGAGGGCGGCGTAGGCGGTGGCCAGATGCAGCGGGGTAACCGCCACGCCGTGTCCGTAGGAGACGGTCATGGTGCGCAGGCGCCGCCACTTGCCGTTGTCCCAGATCGGAAAGCCGCGCGCGGGAAGCTCGATGGCGGGCCGCGTATTCATGCCCAGTGTCTTGAGCTTGGCCTTGAGCCGCTCTCCGCCCAGTTCATCGGCGATCTGGGCCGTCACCACGTTCGAGGAATGGATCAGCGTTTCAGGCACGTTGAGCGAATCGCCCATCGCGTGGCTGTCCTTGATGGTGAAGCGGCCAACGTGAAGCGGGGCTGCGGGCCAGCGGCGCGCCAGGTTCGTGACCGTGCCGGCATCGAGCGCCGCCGCAACGGTGATCGGCTTGAAGGTCGAGCCCAGCTCGTAAACCTGGTTGGTTGCGCGGTTGAAGCCCTTGGGCACCTCGCCCTCTTTGGCCTCTTCAGGCGTCACCACCATGTCGTTGGGCTTCACGTGGTTGGGATCAAAGCCGGGAAGCGAGGCCAGCGCCATGACTTCGCCGGTGTCGACATCGAGGACCACACCAGCTGCGCCCTTGGCCTCGGACAGCGCCATGCCCTTCGCAAGTTCATCCTCAAGCGCGCTCTGGACGCGAAAGTCGATGGAGATGACCGAAGGCGCCGAACGGCCTTCCGGGCTCACCAGCTCCTTGTCGAAGTACTGCTCCATGCCGACCTTGCCGTGGCCGTAGCTGTCGACATAGCCCAGCACGTGCGCGGCGAGCGAGCCTTGCGGGTAGTAACGCGTCGTCTCAAGCGGAAATTCCAGCGCAGGCTCACCCAGTTCGTGGACGCGGTTGGCGTCCTCGGGGAGCAGCGACTTGCGGATATAACCCGCCTTGCCCGACGAAAGCTTTTCGATCACCTCGTCCTGGTCGATGTCGGGAAAGATCCGCGCGAGCCCCGCCGCAATCTCCTTGGGGGAATGGATCAGGGGCTCGCCCTCGGTCATCGCCTTGGGGTTGAACCAGAGCGAATAGACCCGGAAGTCGCGGGCCAGCGGCGCCCCGTTGCGGTCGACGATCTCGCCGCGCTGGGGAGTCAGCAGATCGGCCAGGCGCACCTCGCGCGGCGACGGCCCCGTAGTGCCGAGGTAGGCAATGCGCAGCGCAGCGATCATTCCCACCAGCACAAACGCAACGAGCACCCAGAGGGTGCGCGCCTTGGCCATGAGCAGCGAGCGCTGGCGTTCGTTGACGAGCCCGCGGGAGCCCGTCGAGACCGTGACCGGAACCGTCGACTGAAGAGCCAGCGCGGTCACTGGTTGGGCGCCTCCGCGATTTCGATGCTGGCCAGGCGGCGCGACAGGTCGGCAGCTTCGGCGCGCAGGACCTCGCGGTCACTGTCGCGCGTCTTTGCGGCCGCGGCCTCGCGGCGGCGCTCTTCCTCGGGCATGGCGGCCGCCGTCGCGCCGCTCACCGGATTGACCATGGCGAGCAGCGAGCCGGCCTTCTCCTCGGCGCGCTCGGCCACATCCTCACCCGGGATGTCAGCCGGCTCGGCGTTGGCGAAGCGGATCGGCGCGGGTGCGTCGGGGCCCGGCGCGGCGCCCAGCGCGGCAAGCTGGCGCTCCCCTTCCAGGTACTGGCCCGCCCCCGGCGCCGCGTACCCGAACTCAAGATCGTTGAGCTTCTTCAGCGCCTGCTGGTTCGCGCGCGTCTGGAATTCGGTTTCCAGGAAGTTGATCTGCTGCTGGGTGTACACGATCCGCTTCTCGGCCGCGTAGACTTCGCTTTTCACCGCGTTGACGCGCAAGGTCAGCGCCACGAGCATCGCCGCGCAGATGGCGAGCACCGTGATCCACCCGATGGAGCGAACGCGATCTTGGGTCAGGTTCATGGGTTTTTCCTTGAGGACGAGCGGGTTTCAGCGGAACGGGCGGGCGCGTGGGTACGGATGGCGCTGCGCAGGGTGGAGGAACGGGAGCGGGGGTTGACCTCCAGCTCTTTGGCGCCGGGCTTTACCGGCTTGGCCACTTTCGCAAAGGTCGCCTCGGGGCCGGTATCGACGAGCGGCAGGTGGCGCGAGGTGGAGCGCGCCTGCCCGCTTGCCTCCTTGAGGAAGCGCTTGACGATACGGTCTTCCAGCGAGTGGAAGGTAACCACGGCCAGACGCCCGCCTTCGCGCAGCAACTCCTCGGCAGCGGCCAGCGCGGCCTCGAGCTCGTCGAGTTCGCCGTTCACGTGGATGCGGATCGCCTGGAAGCTGCGCGTCGCAGGATCCTTGGGCGCACCGGGACGGTGGCCCAGCGCCTTGCGGATGACGCGCGCCAGCTCGCCCGTCGTTGTAATCGGGCGCGCAGCGACAATGGCGCGGGCGACACGGCGCGACTGGCGCTCTTCACCGTAGAGGTAGAGCACGTCGGCAATCGCGCTCTCCTCACCCTCGTTCACGAAGTCGGCGGCGGAGTACCCGTCCTGGCTCATGCGCATGTCGAGCGGGCCGTCGCTGGCAAAGGCAAACCCCCGCTCCGCCTGGTCGAGCTGCATCGAGGAGACACCGATGTCGGCCACGATCCCGTCGACAGTTTCGATGCCTGCATCATGCAGGGCATCGACCATTTCGGAGAAGCGGCGGGGATGCAGGACCAGGCGGGGCGGCACGCTGGAAAGTTCGGGCCAGCGTTCAGGGTTCGCATGAACGGCCGCGATCGCATCGGGATCGCGGTCGAAGGCGTGAACGGTCGCACCGGCATCGAGCAGACGACGGGTATAGCCGCCCGCCCCGAAGGTCGCGTCGACGACGACCTGACCCTCAAGCGGCAGCAGCGCGGCTTCGACTTCGTCCAGGAGGACGGGGATGTGGGGAGCCTCGCTCACTTCTTCTTCGCCTTGGCAAGTTCGGCGTCGGCCAGCGAACGGCAGGTGGCGACGATGGTTTCCATCTCGGGATCCTCGGCGAGCGCATAGAGCTCGGCCGGGTTCCAGATGGTGATGAAGCGGCCCACGCCCTGGAAGAAGAGCTGGTCCTCGATGTTGGCAAGACCCGACAGCGCCTCGGGCAGGACGAAACGGCCCGAGCCGTCGAAGGGGACCTGCTGGAACGAGTAGAGCTGCATAGCGCGCTTGTCGCGGTTGAAGGGACGCCCGGCGCGGTCGGCGCGCTCTTCCTCCGCGTCGAGCTGCTTCTCGAAGTCATCCACGCGCGACAAGCCGAAGGCGACGAGGCACTTCCACTCGGGATGTTTGGCTAGGCACATGATGTCCTTGCCGCTCGATTCCCGGACTGTGGGGCGAAGGGTGTTGGGCAGCACGAAGCGCTTCTTGTCGCGTATAAGCGAGAAGCCCTGTCCGCTGTAGATGGTTGGTTGCCCAGCCATGCCGCCCTGTTGATCCCCGTGGGTTTTGCCGCCTCGGAGCATGACCGAGGCCACCCCCGAAGCGCAGGTGCGCGACAGGGTCCGCACCAACCGAACACGGTGCGGCGGGACTCAGGCATTCCGATTGCGATTCCTTCTACCTTGCCCCCTTGGGGGATAAAAGGGAAATTTGGGGAATGACGGGAATTTTCACGAGATCGCGCACCCCAGGAACTTTACCCACATAGTTTCCACAGGCATTATTAAGCTCACGTTATCCAATAATACCATTGAATTTGTGTAATTTTATGTAGTTTCACCAGGTTTGCGAGTGCGAAGACAGCGCCACTTCCCGCCATCCCCGGGCATCCCCATCCCTATCGGAAGACCCTGCGTAAAGACACGGATTGCAGCCATCGTGAACGCACGATCCCGCGATCTCCCCGTTTTGCCCAATGCAGAGGCCGATTGGTGCGATCATGGCATCAAGTCCCGGTTTTCCGTGCTTCAGCAGGTACTTTGCCTCTGGAAACAGGACCGGTGCGCCCACACAGCGAACACATAGGGAGGCAACCGATCCCCGGCCCTCCCCAAAACGATCCAGGCCCATCCCCGCAGATCCCCATAAGGACCCGCACCAAGCCGCAAATGCGCAATACTGCGCGCGAATGAGGTGACCGGAAGCCAGGGACATCTGCGTAGATTTCCGGCCTGTCCCCAATCCTCCCCGAACCGGAACACAGCCCCACGCAGCCCACGCCTGGGCAATCACCCTGAGGGTTAGTCCGGGACGAACGACCGCGCCCTGCCCTGCCGATCCACGCCCGCCCCCGAGAAGGAACCGACGCAGACCGAAAGGCCAACGTATATCTTTAGGTGATTCTCAGGATGCCTGCGCAGCACGAAGGGTCATGCACGCCCCTCCAGAGTCTGGAACGAGGTCTATTCTTCGCGCAGCGGTCCATCGAAAGGCGCCGCACGCGGATCGAGCGGCCCTTCCACATCGCGCGCCGACGTGCCTTCGGCCTCCTTGACCTTGGGCGAAGGTTCGGCCGCGGGCATGACGCCGATATCGGCGAGCGGATCGCTTGCCGGCTTCTTCTCGGGCGCATCGGCCGCGACGACCTCGCGGATGGGGTCTTCCTCATCCGCAAGGCGCGCACGTTCCATGATGATGCTGGCCAGCCCGACGATGAGGAGCATCGCGCACAGGCCAAAGAGCCCCACCTGCAACCGGTGCATCGCCTGCGAGCGCAGCTCGCGCGAGGACGGCTCCGCAAAATGCTGCGGGGTGGTAAGTGGTTCGACGACCTGGGGGGGGAGCTTGGTTGCCATCGCGGCGAAAGGTTACCTCAGCGCACCAGCCACGGAAAGACGGGCAGACCCTTGGTTTCGAGCCACTCGGGGTTGTAAAGTGTGGACAAGTACCGGAAGCCGGTGTCGCACAGGATCGTGACAACCCGCGCATCCTTGCGGCCTTCGGCGACGAGCTTCTGGCCAAGCGCCACCGCGCCGGCCACATTGATGCCCGAGGACAGGCCCAGGCACAGCCCCTCTTCGGCCAGCAGACGACGCACCCACTCGAGGCCTTCCTCGTCCGACATGCGAAACTGGGTGTCGATCGGCGCACCCTCGAGGTTGGCGGTGATGCGGCCCTGACCGATGCCCTCGGCCACCGAAGACCCTTCGGCCTTCAGCTCGCCATTGGCGTAGTAGTTGTAGAGCGCCGCGCCATACGGATCGGTCAGCGCCACGACGATGTTCTCGTCGAAGGCCTTGAGGCCAAGGCCGGTGCCCGCAATCGTGCCGCCAGTGCCCGCCGCACAGGTGAAGCCGTCGATGCGGCCACCCAGCTGCTCCCAGATTTCGGGCGCCGTACTCTCGATGTGGGCCTTGCGGTTGGCGACGTTGTCGAACTGGTTGGCCCAGACCGCCCCTTCGGTTTCCTCGGCAAGACGGCGCGAGGTGTGCACGAAGTGGTTGGGGTCGGCGAACTTGGTGGGCGGAACGAGGACCAGTTCGGCGCCGAGCGCGCGCAGCGTGTCCATCTTTTCCTTGGACTGGTTGTCGGGCATGACGATGACCGACTTGTAGCCACGCGCATTGGCGACCAGCGCGATGCCGATGCCGGTATTGCCCGCCGTACCTTCGATCACCGTACCGCCCGGCTTCAACTCGCCGCGCGCTTCGGCGTCGCGCACGATCCAGAGCGCCGCGCGGTCCTTGACCGAGGCGCCGGGGTTGGCGAATTCGCACTTGCCCCAGATTTCGCAGCCGGCGGCGGCGCTGGGCCCTTTGAGAAGTACGAGCGGGGTATTGCCGATCAGGTCGATCGAGGAAGGCGTGGCGTTTGGTGCTGTCATGGCCGCTGACTTAGGAAGTGTCCCTGCATGTCGCAATCGAATTGCGCTTTAGGCGTAAAAAGCTGGACCGAGGGTTAACGCACAGAGCCTGCCCCCGCGAATATGTGCCTTCCGAACCGAAAAAGGGGCGCAAGGCCGACCGGACATAGTGCCCGGGACCGACCCTTGCGCCCCTTTTTCACAAGCCCGAAGGCCTTGGGATCAATCCTCGGGAGCGATCGTCACCTTGCAGCCTTCGAGCGCCGCGGTGATGGGGATCTGGCAGGAAAGACGCGAGTACTCGTTGCGGTGGTCCGAGCTGTCGAGCAGGTCGTTCTCGTCTTCGCTCATCTCCGGGAGCTTGTCCATGTAGGCCGGATCGACGTGGACATGGCAGGTCGCGCACGAGCAGCAGCCGCCGCACAGCGCCAGGAGTTCATCGAAACCGCTGTCGCGGATGGTTTCCATGAGCGTGCGGCCTTCGCTGGCCTCGACGCTCGATTCCTCGCCCGCGTGATTGACGACGGTGATCTGCGGCATTGTCCTGTGTCCCCTCTTAGTAAACCGGGTTGGTCGGCGGCGCTTCTACACGCCTCTGACAGGAGGTGCTAGAAGCGCCATACGGCTTTGGCAAGCCGAATTGTTAATACTAAATCGCCAGAAGTTCATACTTCAACAAGAGAGAGGCATCATGGCGCTGGGCGCACAACAGATTGAGTATGGGCTCGATACCCTGGCCGGTATCGAGCCGGGTATCGCCCGGGCGCTGGAGGCTTGCGGTTACCCCGAACCACGCCCCCGCCCCACTGGCTACGCAACTCTTCTTCGCACCATCGTGGGCCAGCAGGTCTCGGTCGCGGCGGCAAGTTCGGTCTGGGCCAGGCTCGAATCGCTGCTGGGCCCCGAACTGAAGCCCGAAGACCTCCTCGCGGCCGAATTCGATGCGCTGCGCGGCTGCGGCCTCTCGCGCCAGAAGCAGGGCTATGCACGCTCACTGTGCGAGTTGGTGGTGGCAGGCGAGCTCGATCTTGCAAACCTCCCCGAGGACGACGAGGCCGCCATTGCCGAGCTGATCCGCATCAAAGGCATCGGGCGCTGGTCGGCCGAGATCTACCTGCTGTTCGCCGAAGGACGCCCCGACATCTGGCCTGCGGGCGACCTTGCCGTCCAGGTCGGCATCGGCAAGATCCTGGGCCTTGCCGAAAGGCCGAGCGAGAAGGAGACCCGCAAGCTTGCCGAGGATTGGCGACCGCACCGAGGCGCCGCGGCGATCTTCACCTGGCACTGCTACAACAACGCGGCTCTCTGACACGTGCACTGACACGCGCCAAGCCGCTGAAAGCACAGCGCCTTCTCGCGTCCGGCGCAGGCCCGCCACGACCTGTCGCGCGCCCCTCTCCTCCCTCGTCTCGGACGGGAACCAATTTCCGCCCATTCGCATTCCCGCCGCGATGGCAAATTGCGCAAGGTCAAGGAACGACCCTGCTCCATATGCCATCGCCCAGAGTGAGAGAGAGTGCGCGGCCCGAAACCGGGCGCGTACGGTGGAAACCCGAGGATGCCCGATGCCAGTCTACCAGTTGCGCTTCGCCGAGGACGAAGTGGGCCTTGCCCAGCGGCTTGAGTTCACCGCCGCCGATTCGAGCGAAGCCCTGATCTTCGCACACAAGGAAGCCCAGGATCGCAACGCCGAATTGTGGTTGGACGAAACCCGGCTGTGCACCATTCGCCGGGTGCGCGCGCCCGTATCCGACCGGATCCCAGCGCTGGTGCATGTCCCCGTGCGAGAAAGCGCGCTCGCGGGCTAAGGCGCCTCAGCCTTCCGTTTTCAACGCGTCCAGATAATGGGCGACCGCATCGCGCACATGGCGAAAGCGGTCGCCGCCAAGGTGCTTGCCCCCATACCAGCGGGTCACCACGACCAGATGCCCCTCCAGCCCCGCCGCTTCGAGCTGCTGAAGGATGATCATCCCTGCCCCGCTTTCGCCATCGTCGTTCTTGACCGGACCGTCTGCTCCCAGAAGGCCCCACGAATTGTGCGTGGCCTTGGCGAACTTCTTGGTCTTTTTCAGCCCCTCAAGGAGCCTGCGCGCGCCCTCTGCGTCACTACAGGGCGCACCCGAGACGGCATATTTCGAGCCTCGGTCGGAAATGATCTTGTCAAAAGTGCGCATGCGCGCGCCTTAGCGCCGGCCCCTTCGCGATGCAAAGAGGGCGCAAGGGTCAGACCGAGGCAGGCCGAATCTGTGGCAGAGGCACCGGACGCAGGAAACGGCGCTCCATCCAGCGGCGCAGGCGCGGGGACACGCGCTCGGTGCCAAGCGAAAGCATCGCGCAAAGCCCGACCACCAACGCCAGCAGCCCCGCCCAGGCCACCGGACTGCGCCCCGCCTCGATCCCGTGCGAACGCAGCAGCTGGATCAGCGGCCAATGGAACAGGTAGAGCGTGAAGGAAAAGCCCGCGAGCGCATGCGCCGTGCCGCGCAGCCGCAGGATCGGAGCCTCGAGCCACGCCGCGAGCGGGCGCAGCGCAATCACGCAGAAGGCCATGATCGCGCCCATGACGAGGTCCGACAGGACCCAGTAGGACCACTTCAGCGGTTCAGGCCAGAGCCGGGCGGCAAGCGGGTTGAGAAGCGTCATATCGATCTGGAACAATCCCCAGGCACAAAGCCCGCATCCCGCCAGCACCACGGGTGCCAGGCGCAGCGGCAGTCTCTGCGCAGGCTTTGCCGCCGTGAGCGCCACGCCCATCAGCCAGACCGGGAAAAGCAGGAGCAAGGTCGGCCCCGCCAGCAGGCACGCCAGTGCAACCGCCGCGACCCGCGCCCAGCTCCTCAGGAAGAAAGCCAGCGCGAAGATCGCGTAGTACCAGACCTCGTAGCACAGCGACCAGTACGGCGGGTTCCACACCGGCGCAGGCATTCCCGGCCAGGCACTCAGAAACACCAGCGGCGGCAGGATGCGTTCGGCAAAGAGCAGCGGATCATCCGGACTGTTGTCGATACGCACATGCGCGCCCCCGGCCAGAAGGTAGGCCGAAAGCGCCGCGAACAGCAGCGCGGGCACCGCGACCGGCAGGATACGACTGACGCGCGCGATGGTGTAGCGACCAAGGCTGGAGGGACGTGTCGTCACCGAGGTGGCGATGACAAGACCGGACAATACAAAGAAGACGATCACGCAGTAGTGCTGGAGCCGCCCCGAGAACGGATAAGGCCCGGTGTAGAGATGAAGCTGCACGCTGTGCCCCACCACCACCAGGAACGCGGCCAGAAAACGTGCAAAATCCAGCACGACCGACAGGGGCCGGGTCAGGAAGGGGCTGTCCATGGGGCGGAGGAGCGGGCTTGCGGCGGTCGCGGCGCGTGCGCTCAGGCGGCCCCGGCCGCCTTCGCCGCAGCGTCGATGAACTTTGCCATGTCGGCGTCGCGGTCCGACAGGCCGCCACAATCGTGCGTCGTCAGCGCGATCTCCACGGTGTTGTAGACATTCGACCACTCAGGGTGGTGATCGGCCTTGTCCGCGTGCAGCGCGACCCGGGTCATGAAGCCGAAGGCAGCGTTGAAATCGGCGAATTTCAGCGTGCGTTCGATCGCCTTGCCATCGCCGCGCAAGGTCCAGGTGCTGTACGTTTCCAGCAGCGTTTTCAATTCGGTGTCGGAGAGCGGGGTGACAGACATGCGCGATACCTTTCCTCGAATCGCCTGCCGCGTCAGGACGCTTGGCAGATCAGGGCCTTTCCACTAGGGCACGGCGTCATGCAAGACGCCAAGATCGCGATCCGTGACCTTGCCTGCCGCCGCGGCGACAGGGTGCTTTTTCGCGGCCTGTCGCTTGCCCTCAACGCAGGCGAGGCGCTGCAGGTTGCGGGCGGCAACGGAATCGGCAAGTCGAGCCTGCTGCGCATCGTTGCCGGGCTCGCCCCGGCCTTTGCCGGCACGGTGGAGCGCGAAGGCGCCATCGGCCTGGTCGACGAACGTCCCGCGCTCGACACCTCGCACGCGCTCGGCGACGCGCTAGCCTTCTGGGCGCGGATCGATGGCACTTCGGAGAATGCAGCACAGGCGGCCCGCGACCGGCTCGGCCTCGCCGACCTTCTCGACGTTCCCGTGCGCTACTTGTCGACCGGCCAGAAGAAGCGCGCCGCGCTGGCCCGCCTGATCGGCCAGGAGGCCCCGCTCTGGCTTCTGGACGAACCACTCAACGGCCTCGATGTCCACGCGGTCGAACTGACCGAAGCGATCGTTGCCGAGCATTGTGCGGGCGGGGGCATTGCTCTTGTCGCCTCGCACCAGCCCTTTCGGGTCGAGGGGCTCCAGCGCCTTGCCCTGGCGGACTACGCCGCGTGACCGGCCGGGTCTTCGCCCTCCTGAAACGCGACCTTGCGCGCCTGCTGCTAGGTGGGCGCGGTGGCGGCGCGCTGATGCCGGTGCTGTTCTTTCTCTCGGTCGCGATGCTCTATCCCTTCGCGGTCGGCCCCGACGCGCCGCTCCTGGCCCGCACCGGTGGCGGCGTGATCTGGGTGGCCGCGCTTCTCGCCGCGATCCTGCCGCTCGACCGGTTGGTGGAGCCCGACATCGAACAGGGCCAGTTCGACCAGTGGGCCTTGCGCGGAATTTCCGAGGAACTGGTGATCGCGGTGCGCGTGCTCGCCCACTGGTTGAGCTTCGGCCCCCCGCTCATGCTGGCCACCCTGCCAGCCGCAGCCCTGCTCGGGCTTGAGGCCGGGACGCTCGGCATCGTCGAACTGGGGCTGCTCGCCGGCACCCCGGGTCTCGCCGCGCTCGGCGTGACCGTGGCCGCCCTGACCGCAGGCCTGCGCGGCGGCACCGCCCTTGCCGGTCTTCTCGTTATTCCGATGGCTGTCCCCATCCTGATCTTCGGCGCTGGAAGCCTTGCGATCGGCGGGGAAAGCGGTCTTGCCCTGACTGCAGCGGCCAGCCTTGTCCTGCTGGCTATCGCCCCGTTTGCCGGCGGCGCCGCGGTGCGCGCCGCACGCGGCTAAGCGATTCGATCCAAGGGCTAGCGCGCCCCGGTTCCCCGAACTGCCTGACCTACCGTGCGAACGCGGCCTTGCCCCTGAGAGATAAGGTCGCCGAGGGACCATGGGCCTTTGCAAGTATGTCCTCCTTCGCCCCTCAGCCTGAGCATAAAGCTGTGCATAAGCTGTTCGGGTAGTGCGCATAGTCTGTGTGCAAGCTGCAGATATCTTCGGACGAGCACACAATGTGCGCATACCTGTGGATAGACCATGGAACGCATGGGGATACAGGCGGGATAAGCTGTGCCCCACTTACCTGCAGTCCTTGTCGAAAAAATGGCCGGGGCGGGCAAGGCAAGGAGCCGCCCCGGCCAAGGACACAGGATGGGAAAATCGAAGCCCCATGACGCGAGCCGGACGGCTCTGACTTCGTTTCCCGGGGGCTTGACGGATGCATCAAGCCGCGTATCAATAGCTAATGATAATCATTCTCAGCTACAACCCCTAATTTCACATCCTCGCGAAATTTAGCCAAGTCGCTGAGAAATTGTCGTTTTGAACCGCAGCCCGCACACGCGGCCAGAGCCCCGATGGAGAGACTCGCATGTACAAGTATGTCGACCGCCCGCTCAGCACGCTCGATGAAGGCTGCCGCTTTCTCGTCGCTTCCATGCGCGGTTGGGTCACCGCGATTTCCAAGCGCAACTGCCCCGCGCAGATGCTCGCGCCCGCCTTCGCCCGCTGGCGCCTGATCGGGGCGCTTCAGCCCTTCCACCGCCTCATGGTGATCCTCAACCGCGAGGCACTCGACACGCTCCAGTTCTGCCCGGTGGGCTGCAACCACGTCTCCGAACACGAGGCAATCCTGCTCGAACTGGTCACTTCCCTGCGTGAACGTGGAGCCAGCGAGACACGCCAGACGCTCGAACTCGTCGTCGCCGAAGACGCAGTGGGCGACCTGCTCGACACCCTCACCCGCATCGGGGCGGCCATGGCCATCGCAGGGATCTTTCCCAGTGAGGTCGCACCTGTGCGCGGTTCGCGCGATTGAACCTTGAGGAGGGAGACCAAGTGATCCGAGGGCCATCGCCCTCGGGCTCCCCGAACTGTCGGGCGCACCTTGCGCACGTCAGCTTGGCCGAAGGCGGTGGGGGCCGTTCTGCGAGACGAAGGCGCGCTAGCCTGCGCCCCAACCGATCAGCGCCACAATCGCCACGACCTGCAACCCAGCTAGCCCATGCAATTGGCCCACGAACGGTTGCTTGCGGGTCTTGTGTCGGAAATGGCGGCGCGCGGCGTAGGCGCCGGGCGTGCCACCAAGAGCGGCGAGGAGCAGCAGGCGGGCCTCAGGCACGCGCCGCCCTCCGCGCCGGGCCTGGCGCTTGTCCCAACCGAACAGCAGGAACGTCAGCGTGTTGATCGCCGCAAGGGCGCCGACCAGAAAGGCCGGCTCGACAGGGAAAGGCATGATGCGTGCCGCTCAGTCCAGCGGCGCGACGTCGACGGCAAAGTGCATCGTCTGCTCCGAGCTTCCCCGAAACGTCCCATCGAGCGGAGCGACATCGGAATAGTCGCGCCCCATGCCGATGAAGATATGGTCGGCATCGGCCAGCTTGTTGTTGGTCGGATCGAAGCCCACCCAGCCCAGTTCCTCCCCGCACCACAGGTTGACCCAGGCGTGCATGGCATCCGCCCCGACCAATCGCGCCTTGCCCGCAGGCGGGATCGTGCGCAGGTAGCCGCTGACGTAGGCCGCCGGGATACCGCGTGCGCGCGCCGCGATGATCATGACATGGGTAAAATCCTGGCACACGCCATGGCGATTGCGGAAGGCCTCGATCGGTGGCGTGTCGGTGGCCGTTGCCCGCGAATCAAAGCTGAATTCAGTATGGATCGCCTCCATCAGCGTGCGTCCCGCATCCATGACCGGCATCCCCTCGACGAGGTGTTCGCCCGCCCAGACGGCGATCTCGTGCTCGGGCACCGCAATGGGCGAGGCAAAGCTGTAAGAGGCAGGCCCCAGCGCGGAAAGGTCGGGTAGCGACATGGCCTTTTCGCGCAGTTCGACAAGCGCGGGCCCCTTGGCCTCGGCGAAGAAAAAGGGGGCATCCTCCCGCTCGACCTGGAAGCGGCTCTCGATGACCAGGCGATCAATCGGCTCCTGAAGCCCGAAGCGCGCTTCGTTGACGTGGTAACTGCCCTCCCCTTCGGAGATCGCGGCAGGACGGGGATCCACGCTGAGAGAATAGTCGGAAACGCTCTGCCCGGGCCAGGACGCAGGGCGCAGGCGCACGTTGAACTGGGCGAGGCGCACAGGCGCTGCGTAGGACAGCGTGGTCTTGTGGCTGACGGCGTAGCGCATCACAGAAGTCTCGTACGGCGTTCGGCGCCTTCGCGGTCGAACTGGAGAAAATAGCGCTGCGAAATCGCATCGGAAAGCGCGAACAGGCGCCCCTCAAGCGTGCGCAAGCGCGCACGGGTCATGTCCTCGACCAGCGCGGCCTGAAGCTCGCCCTGCAACGCCCGGGCCGAACGCAAGGGAGCTTCGGGCACGTTGTCGTCCCGCACACTCGGCAACGCCTGGAGGTGCGTGGCGATATCGGCAATCTGGAAGGCCAGGGCACGAGGGTTGTCAGGATCGAGCAGCACCAGATCACGCACCGGATCGGGCATCGGTGCGGTGAGGTAACGGGTACGATAGACGATCTGGCTGTCGCACAGGTCAAGGAGGACGCCGCTTGCCACGTCCTCGCTTTCACCCGTGAAGGCGGAAAGATCGTGCGTCATGCGGCAGATGGCCTGCGCGCGCTCGATCCGCTCGCCGATCTTGAGAAAACGCCAGGCCGAGGAGCGCACCATGTTCTCGGCGACAAGGCCCGAGAGCGCACTGAAATGCTCGCCCAGCCAGCGCGCGCTTTCCAGCATGGCCTGCGGACGCGAGACGGTGACAGGTGGCATCGGACGGCTGACGATGCGCCAGAAATCGCGCGCAAAACGCTCGCGCAGGCTCATGCCCACGTCCATGCGGCGTTTCAGGAGCGTCGCCACCGAGCCCGGCAGGTTGGACGAAAGCAAGGCCTGCGCGCAGACATCTTCCAGCTTCTTGCCAACCGAACCTGCATCGGCCGCGCCCCAGTATTCGAGCAGACCGACAAGGCTTGCCGCGACCGCACCGCCCCCGGTTGGCCCGCTTTCCCCTTCCATCGAATTGCCCAGCAGCGAGCGGACAACACGCAGCACCAGTTCGGCACGCTGGTTGTAGCGCCCGAACCAGTAGAGGTTGTCCGCCGCCTGGCTGGCGAGAATACCGCCCCCGCGCGAGATCGGCGGCGAGCCCTGGAGCGTGGTGCGCTGGTGCTGTTCCGCCGCCTTTTCGTCGACCACCCAGACATCGGCGGAGAGATCGCCCGCGCCCATCATCGTGGTCGGCAAGTCGCGGCTGGAGGACAGGCGCGCGAACCCGCCGGGCATGACCGTCCAGCCGCCATCGGCACGGCGCGCGACGAAGGCTCGCAGCGTAAAGGGGCGCGGCACGATTTCGCCGTCGATGATCGCAGGCGCGGTGGAGAGCTGGACGATCTCCTGCCCGCAATAGTCCATGGGACGGCGGCGCAGGGCCTCGGCGAAGAGCGCACGCTCTTCCGGCGTGAGCGAGGCCCCGGCCACCGGATCGCGCCCCGCCAGCCCTTCGACCGGCTGGCCGAAGGCGGGAAGCAGTGCCAGATCGTCGAAACGGCGAGCCACCGTGGCCCCCTCGCTGGCCTGCCCGCACCACCAGGTCGCGATACTGGGGAGAAGCGGTTCCTCGTCCATCAGGAGGCGGCACAGCCGCGGCATGAAAGCGGCAAGGGCTGCCGATTCCAGGACCTCGCTGCCCGGCGCATTCGCCATGCCCACCCCGCCCGAGGTCCAGGCTTCGAACAGGTTGGCAACGCCAATCTGCGAGCGCGCATCGAAGGCCAGCGGATCGAGCAGATCGGTGTTGATCCAGCGCCAGATGCCATCGACCCGCTTGGGTCCCGCGATAGTGCCGACGTAGAGGCGGTTGTCGAGGACGGAGAGGTCGCGTCCCTCGACCAGAGGCAAACCGAGATAGCGGGCAAGGTGCGCCTGTTCGGCGTAAGTCTGGTTGAAGCGGCCCGGGGTCAGCAGCGCGACACGCGGCCGCTCGCGGCCGCAGGCCGCAGCCATACCCTCGCGCATCGCGCCAAAGAAGCCGGCGGTACGACGCACATGGCTTGCCGCAAGCAGATCGCCCGTCGTGCGCGAGAGGGCCAGGCGGTTCTCCAGTGTGTAGCCAATGCCGCTGGCCAGCCGCACCCGGTCCTGGAGGATCCGCCATTGCCCGCGCGGTCCGCGCGCCAGCTCGGCCGAATAGACCTGCAGGAAGCGCCCGCAGGCCGGGGGATGGCCGATCATGCGGCGTACGAAGAAGGGATTTCCGGCGATGACGGCTGCGGGCAGGTGCCCGCCCTTCACCAGCTTCTGCTCGCCGTAGATGTCGGCGGCCAGCTTCTCCAGCATGTCGGCGCGCTGGACCAGGCCACGTTCGAGCTTGGCCCATTCGTCCGCGCCAATGACAAGCGGCATGGCATTGACCGGCCAGGCGCGTTCTTCTTCATCGCCGGTGACGCGAAAGGTCAAACCCAGGTCGGCGGCGTTGCGACTGGTCGCTTCCTGCAATGCAGCGGCGTCATTCTCACCCAGCCGGGCGAGTTCGGCGGCGACCACGCGCCAGCGCTCGCCCACCCAGCTGGGTGCGTCGGTGTAGAGATCGCCGCCCTCGGGCCCTGCGGAATAGCGATCGAGCCATCCCCGCGAGCGTACCGGCCGCCGGGACGAGGGGCTAGTGGACACGCGGCGGACGTCTCAGATCGAGGGCATGGGGAAACTCGCCCGGCAGTTCCTCGGGCGGCGGCGCCATGGGTCCCGGCGAATGGCCGTGCGGTGTGAAGCGCGCCTTGCGCCGCGCCTCGGCCTCGTAGCCGTTGACGGGCACCGTATCATAATTGCGCCCGCCCGGATGGGCGACCTCGTAGACACAGCCACCCAGCGAACGTCCATTCCAGGTGTCGAAGATGTCGAAGGTGAGCGGGGTGTGCGGCTCCAGCAGCGGATGCAGACACTCGGCCGGCCACCACGCCTTGTAGCGCACGCCGCCCACGCCTTCCTCGGGCCCGGTCATCGTCATGGGCACGCGGCGCCCGTTGCAGGTGATGACGTGGCGTCCCTTGACGAGCCCCGTGGCCTTGACCTGCAAACGCTCGGTCGAACTGTCGACATAGCGCACGGTCCCCCCAATCGCGCCGGTCTCGCCCAACACGTTCCAGGGTTCGAGCGCGTGGCTGATTTCCAGGCTCACGCCACCCCCCTCGACTTCGCCGTGGACGGGGAAGCGGAACATGCGCTGCGCCTCGAACCAGGCCGGGTCGAAATGGTAGCCCGCGCGGCCAAGGTCGGCCAGGACGTCGAGGAAATCGTCCCAGACGAAGTGGCCGAGCATGAACTTGTCGTGGAGCTGCGTGCCCCAGCGCACGAGGTCACCCTGCTGCGGCTCCTTCCAGAACCAGGCGGTGAGTGCGCGCAGGAGCAATTGCTGGGCCAGGCTCATCTTGCCGTCTGGCGGCATCTCGAAGCCGCGGAATTCGACCAGGCCGAGGCGCCCCGTGGGGCCATCGGGCGAGAACATCTTGTCGATGCAGATCTCGGTGCGGTGGGTGTTGCCCGTGACATCGACCAGGAGATTGCGGAACAGGCGGTCGACCATCCAGGGCGCAGGCTGCGGCGCGTCGGGTCCGGGCACCTGCGCCAGCGCAATTTCCAGTTCGTACAGCGCATCATGACGCGCCTCGTCGATGCGCGGCGCCTGGCTCGTCGGGCCGATGAACAGCCCGGAGAAGAGGTAGGACAGCGAGGGGTGGCGCTGCCAGTAGAGCACGAAGCTCTTGAGCAGGTCCGGGCGGCGGATGAAGGGGCTGTCGAGCAGGCTCGGCCCGCCCAAGACGATGTGGTTGCCACCGCCTGTGCCGATCGAGCGCCCATCGACCATGAACTTGTCGGCGGTGAGGCCAATCTCCCGCGCGCAGTCATATAGCGTCTCAGTGATGTCGACCGTCTCGCGCCAGGAGGCGCTGGGGTGGATGTTGACCTCGATCACGCCCGGATCAGGGGTAACCTTGAGAACGGTGAGGCGCGGATCGGGCGGTGGGGGATAGCCTTCGATGCGGACGGGAAGCCCCATCTCTTCAGCCACCTGCTCGATCGCGGCGACGAGTTCGAGGTAGTCCTCCAGCCACTCGGTCGGCGGAATGAAGACGGCGAGGTAATCCCCGCGCGGCTCCACCGTCAGCGCGGTGCGCACCGCACCCTCGATGATGTCCTGTTCGACCACCTGCGGGCCGAACTGGGCGGGTTCGGGGACGGTCTCGAAGCGCTGGCTGGCCAGTTCCTCGCGCATCTGGCGGCCGCGCTGGGTCACCTGCGTGCGGATATCGGCCAGAGGTTCACGCGGCTCGGCGGTATCGCGCGGATGGATGTAGGGATACTCGCCAGGTGGCACGTGCGGCAGCGAGCCGAGCGGCAGACGATAGCCCAGCGAGCCATCACCCGGCACGGCGGTCAACACGCCCTTGCGCACGCGCCACAGCTCGCTCTGCCAATGGCGCTGGATCGGGGCGACCTTGGTCTGCCAGCGCTGGATCGGGAGCACGAAGCCGACCGGCTTTTCGAGGCCCCGGCGGTAGGTGCGCTTGAAACGGCGCGCCAGTTCCTCGTCCTCGATGGCCGGGTCCATCGGCGAGGTGTTCACCGGAAGCTCGTCCTCGCGCAGCATCCATACGCCCGAATCCTCGTAGACCGGCTGGACGAACTCGGGCTCGACCCCAAGGTTCGCGGCGGCCTGCTTCAGGACCTTCGCAGCCTGCTGTACGTCGATGGTAGGCACCGGATCGGGATCGCCGCCCTTCTCCAGCGGCCTTTCCCCTGCCAGAAGCGCATCGTCGCGCCAGATCGGCTCACCGTCCTTGCGCCAGTAGATCGAGTAGCCCCAGCGCGGCAGCGTCTCGCCCGGATACCACTTGCCCTGCCCGTGATGGAGGAGCGAGCCGGGCGCGAACTTGTGGCGCAGGAGGCGGATCAACTGGTCGGCGTAGGCCGCCTTGGTCGGGCCGACCGCCTCGCCGTTCCACTCGCCCGCCTCGAAATCGCCGTCGGCGATGAAGGTCGGCTCGCCCCCCATGGTGAGGTTGACGCCGTTCGCAACCAGATCGGCATCGACCTTGTCGCCCAGCGCCAGCATGTTCTCCCAACGCTCGGGCGTGAAAGGCTTGGTAATGCGCACCGCCTCAGCAATGCGGCTGACATCCATCTTGAAATCGAAATCGACTTCGGCGGGCTCGGCCAGCCCCTCAATGGGCGTGGCCGAACGGTAGTGGGGAGTGGCGCACAGGGGGATATGCCCCTCGCCTGCAAACATGCCCGAAGTCGCATCGAGCGCGATCCATCCCGCCCCCGGCACGAAGGCCTCGGCCCAGGCGTGCAGGTCGGTCACGTCCTGAAGCACGCCCTGCGGGCCTTCCTTGGGGATCACGTCGGCGACCAGCTGGATCGAATAACCCGAGACAAAGCGCGCGGCAAAGCCCAGGCGGCGCAGCAGGTGGACGAGCAGCCAGGCCGAGTCGCGGCACGAGCCCCGCCCCGCCTCCAGCGTTTCCTCGGGCGTCATCACGCCCGGCTCCATGCGGATTACGTAATCGATGCGCTGTTCGAGCTGGCGGTTAATCTCGACCAGGAAGTCGACCGTGCGGCCCTCATGGCCTTCGTACTGCTTGACCAGTTCCTCAAAGAGCGGGCCCTGCTCTTCCACGTCGAAATAGGCGGCAAGGTCCGCCTTCATCGCGTCGGTGTACTGGAACGGGTATTCCTCAGCGTCAGGCTCAACGAAGAAATCGAAGGGGTTGATGACCGCCAGTTCGGCAAGGAGATCGACCTCGATCTGGAAATGGTCGACCGGATCGGGGAAGACGATCCGCGCCAGCCAGTTGCCGTGCGGGTCCTGCTGCCAGTTGATGAAATGCTCAGGTGGAGAGATCTTGAGCGAATAGTTCGGCACCTGCGTGCGCGAATGCGGCGCCGGACGAAGCCGGATCACCTGTGGGCCGAGCTTGATCCGCTTGGAGTAGCGGTAGCGAGTGAGGTGGTGCAGTGCCGCTTTTATCATCACGGGTGACTTTGCGCGAAACGCTGCTGCACTGCAACGCTGTTCACTTGGCCTAGAAAGAGTTTTCGTTACAGTGCCCTTTACGTGTACCATTTGCCGCAAAAGCGTCATCGAGAACTGGCAAGGGCCGCGTTTTTAAAGACACGTACGTGCCACGGGCCGAAATCCGCGTCCCTGGCCGCACCGCAAGACCACCAGAAGAGGGTCACATGGACGAGACGACAGGTACCGTTATGCAGCCGACCGGAGATACGGATACGACGTCGCCCGCCCGTGCGCAGGTGCCAACACCTGCGCAAACCGATGCGCCTGCCCCGTTCGATCCTGCAGCGCTCGCCTCCTGCCCCTCGCGCTTCTTCAACCGCGAGCTGAGCTGGCTGGCCTTCAACGAGCGCGTGCTCGCTGAAGCCTCGAACATGAACTACCCCCTGCTCGAGCGCCTGCGCTTCCTCTCGATCTCGGGCAGCAACATCGACGAATTCCTGATGGTGCGCGTGGCGGGCCTTGCCGGGCAAGTGCGCCGCCAGATCGAGGAAGCCTCGATCGACGGGCTCACCCCCGGGCAGGCGCTTGCCGCCACGCACGAGAAGGTGCTCGAGCTGGAAACGATCCAGCAGAAGACCTGGGCCGGGCTCAAGGCCGAAATGGCCGAGGCGGGCATCGCGGTCATTGGCGATGAGACGCTCGACCCTGAGCGCGAGCAGTGGCTCAAGGACTATTTCGCGACCGACATCATGCCGGTCATCACGCCCCAGGCCATCGACCCGGCGCACCCCTTCCCCTTCGTCGCCAACCAGGGCATCGGCGTGCTCTTCTCACTGAACCGCATCGCCGACAACGCGCCGGTGATGGAGATGGTGCTGATCCCCGCGCCGCTGCCGCGCTTCGTGCGCATTCCGGGCGAGGAGGCGGCGTGGATCTCCATCGAGGACCTCATCTGCCGCAACGCAGGCACCCTCTTTCCCGGTTTCAAGGTGGGCGGGCACGGCGTGTTCCGCATCCTGCGCGACTCCGACCTTGAAATCGAGGAAGACGCCGAAGACCTCGTGCGCTACTTCCGCTCGGCGATCCAGCGCCGCCGCCGCGGGCTTGTCATCGTGCTCCAGCTTCAGGGCAAGTTCGATCCGGCCGCCGAGGAAATGCTGCGCGGCCAGCTCGGCCTCGACCAGGCGCTGATCATGAAGACCGAGGGGCTGATCGGCTTCTCGGGCGTCTCGGCAATCTGCGACGAGGACCGCCCGGAGCTCAAGTTCGAACCCTATTCACCCCGCTATCCCGAACGCGTCCTGGAGCATGACGGCGACATCTTCGCCGCGATCCGCGAGAAGGACATCATCATCCACCACCCTTACGAAAGCTTCGAGGTGGTGATCGACTTCCTGCGCCAGGCCGCGCGCGATCCGGACGTGATCGCGATCAAGCAGACGCTCTACCGCGCCGGCAAGCAGTCCGCGATCATCTCCGCGCTCATCGCGGCGGCCGAACAGGGCAAGTCGGTGACCGCCGTGGTGGAGATCAAGGCCCGCTTCGACGAGGAGCAGAACCTCCTGTGGGCCGGCCAGCTCGAACGCGCGGGCGTCCAGGTGATCTACGGCTTCATCGACTGGAAGACCCACGGCAAGGTCTCGATGGTGGTGCGCCGCGAAAGCGATCTCGGCAATGGCCGGGGCGGCTATCGCACCTACTGCCACTTCGGCACGGGCAATTACCACCCGATCACCGCGCGTATCTACACCGACCTGTCCTATTTCACCGCCGATCCGGCGGCAGGGCGCGATGCGGGCAAGCTGTTCAACTTCGTCACCGGCTACGTCGAGCCGGACGAGACCGAGCTGCTCTCCATCTCGCCCATGACGCTGCGCTCGCGCCTCTACGAGTTGATTGCGACCGAAACCGCCAACGCGAAAGCCGGCAAGCCCGCCGCGATCTGGGCCAAGATGAACTCGCTCACCGATCCCGAGCTGATCGACCACCTCTACACCGCCAGCCAGGCGGGCGTGGATGTCGACCTCGTGATCCGCGGCATCTGTTGCCTCAGGCCCGGCATCGAGGGCTTCTCGGAGAACATCTCGGTCAAGTCGGTGATCGGCCGCTTCCTCGAACACAGCCGCATCTGGGCCTTCGCCAACGGCGCGGACCTGCCCAGCCGCCAGGCCGAAGTGCTCATCACCTCGGCCGACGGGATGAGCCGCAACCTCGACCGGCGCGTCGAGATCATGATCCCGATGCGCAACAAGACCGTCCACGATCAGGTGCTCGACCAGGTCATGCTGGCCAACTTCATCGACACCGAGCAGTCCTGGCTGCTCCACCCCGACGGCACCTCGGAGCGCGTGGGCGAAGTCGAGGAGCCCTTCAACCTGCACCGTTATTTCATGACCAACCCCTCGCTTTCGGGGCGCGGCGCTTCGCTTGCCAGTGGACGAAAAGTGCCCAAGCTCTCGCTTCGACGGGGGAATATCTGACATAGGGCCCAAGTTCTGACACAAGAGTGTCGGAACAAGGTCCCTCTCGGATTCGTCTGGAAAGCATGATCGGCATCAGCCACTCGAGCGAAAAGCGCGCGATTATCGACATCGGTTCGAACACCGTGCGCCTCGTCATCTACAACGGGCCGCTGCGCGCGCCGGTCGTGATGCTGAACGAGAAGGTCAACGCGCGCCTTGGCCGTGACCTCGACCGTGACGGCACGCTTTCGGGAAAAGCCTTGAAGACCGCGCTGGGCGCGCTGGAACGCT
Source organism: Novosphingobium mangrovi (assembly GCF_022818885.1). Taxonomy (NCBI): domain Bacteria; kingdom Pseudomonadati; phylum Pseudomonadota; class Alphaproteobacteria; order Sphingomonadales; family Sphingomonadaceae; genus Novosphingobium; species Novosphingobium mangrovi. The sequence goes on from NZ_JALHAT010000002.1 coordinate 200,408, forward strand.
TTTCGCGCCTGCTGGCGCTGCACCGGGTGCGCGATGTCGATTGCGTGGCGACGGCCGCCGCGCGCGATGCCAGCAATGGCCCCCAGTTTCTGGAGGCCGTGCGCGGCTTTGGCCTCTCGCCCCGCCTGCTTTCGGGCAACGAGGAAGCCCGCGCCAGCGCCCATGCGGTCATCGCCGCCTTTCCCGGCGCGCATGGCACCGTGGCCGACCTTGGCGGCGGCAGCCTGGAACTGATCGGCGTGGAGAACGGCACGATCAGCCCGCGCGGCATTACCATGCCGTTCGGCACCCTGCGCCTGCCGGGCCTGCGCAGCAATGACGCCATGGCCTTCTCCACCGTGGTCCACGAACGGCTCAAGGCCAACGGCTGGAACGGCGGCAAGGACGAGCCGCTCTACATCGTGGGCGGCTCCTGGCGCGCACTCGCCCAGCAGGCCATGCGCGAGTTGAAGTGGCCGGTCGATGATCCGCATGGCTTCGCGCTTCCCGCCGACGATGTGCTGCGCATCGCGCGCCAGTTCGCCAAGGGCCGGATCGAGAACCCGGACCCGCGCATTTCCTCCTCGCGCCTCGCCAGCCTGCCCGACGCAGCCGCGCTGCTCGCCGAACTTGTGATCGCCCTCCAGCCCAGCGAAATCGTGTTCTCCTCCTGGGGGCTTCGCGAAGGCCTGCTCTACGCCCAGCTCGAACCCGAAGTGCAGGCCGAACCGCCGATGCTCGCCAGCGTCGCCGGTTTTGCGCTTGGCGTGCGGGTCTCGGCCGAGGAAGCGGTCGCGGTGGCCAAGTGGACCGCCCCCGTCTGCGACGATGGCGAGGATAGCAACGGGCACGGTCCGGGAAGCGAGAACGACCGCATCCTGCGCCAGGCCTCCACGCTTCTGGCCCTTGCTGCCATGCGCACCGAGCCCAACCTGCGCACCGAGGAAGCCACGACCTGGGCGCTGCGCAAGCGCTGGATCGGGCTCGACATGCGCGGGCGCGGGATGATGGCCATGACGGTCTTTGCCAACGCGGGTCTCTCGGGCATTCCCGATCCCTTCGACCGGCTGGCAACGCGCGCCGATCTCGACCGCGCGATCGGCTGGGGCCTTGCCATCCGCCTGTGCCGCCGCCTCCACGGCGGGTGTCACACCGCGCTCGATCTCAGCCAGCTCTCCTCTACGCCCGAGCACATCACGCTCTCTCTACGCGAGCGGGGCCTGCCGCTGTTCAACCCGGCCGCCGCCAAGGACATCAAGGCGCTGGGCGAGTGGCTGGGCCGCTCCTGGCGCGTGCTGGGCCCGGACGACGAGGTGATCGCCGAAGGCTGACCCCGCCTTCGGCTTCGCCCACTCCACACACGCAAATCGTTTACTTTCGGTATCTCCAGTACATCCCCCGGACGCATCAGGGTTTATCCCGATGGGGCGCGCTCCAGCCCTGCGCCAGCCTTGCTGTCGGTCGTCGGCATCGACGGCACGCCCATTGCAAGGACTGGAAACCGGCTCATGGACACAGAGAACCGCCCTCCCCTCACACTTACCGAAAAGCGCGCGCCGTCCGACGTCTCACGGCGCAAGCTGCTCCAGGGCTCCAGCCTGCTGGCCGCGCTGCCCGTGATCGGCAAGCTCGCCTCCCCGCGCCGGGCGCTCGCCCAGTCGGGTAGCGCCAGCCGCCCCAACATCCTTATCATCTGGGCCGATGACGTGGGCATGTGGAACCTCAGCGCCTACCACCGCGGAATGATGGGCCACAAGACGCCCAACATCGACCGCATCGCCCAGAAGGGCATGCTGTTCATGGACCACTACGCGCAGGCCTCGTGCACCGCGGGCCGGGCCGCCTTCATCACCGGCCAGTACCCGATCCGCACCGGCATGAGCACGGTCGGCCTGCCCGGCTCCGAGCTCGGCCTCCAGAAGGAAGACCCGACGCTCGCCGAGATGCTCAAGCCGCTGGGCTATGCGACCGGCCAGTTCGGCAAGAACCACCTCGGCGACCGCGATGAACACCTGCCCACCGCGCACGGCTTCGACGAGTTCATGGGCATTCTCTACCACCTGAACGCGGGCGAATATCCCGAGCAGTACGACTACCCCAAGGACAGCCCCGCCTTCCAGCAACGCGGTGTCGTCCATACCTGGGCCGATGGCAACGGCGGCCAGAAGATCGAGGATCTGGGGCCCTTCGGACAGGAGCGCCAGCGCCATCTCGACGATGAGTTCCTCAAGGAATCCAAGCGCTTCATAAGCGATGCGGCCCGCGCTGGCACGCCCTTCTTCGTGTGGCACAACACCACGCGCATGCACTACCGCACCAACCTGCCGCCCGAGTACGACGGCGTCACGGGCTATGGTCTCTACGCCGATGGCATGGAACAGCTTGACGACCAGGTCGGCCAGTTGCTCGACCACCTCGAAGAACTGGGCGTGGCCGACAACACCATGGTCATGTTCTCGACCGACAACGGCCCGGCCTGCAATTCCTGGCCCGATGGCGGCAACACCCCGTTCCATGGCGAGAAGGGCGTGGGCGGCTGGGAAGGCGGCTTTCGCGTCCCCATGATAGTGTCCTGGCCCGGGCACATTCCGGCGGGCACCACGACCGGTGAATTCATGACCATGGAGGACTGGGTTCCCACGATCATGTCCCACCTCGGGCAGCCCAATCTGGTCGCCGAACTCAAGACCGGCAAGCGCATCGGCAACATGACCTACAAGGTCCATCTCGATGGCGTCGACCAGACCGACCTGGTCTCCGGGCGTGGCCCCACGAAGCGCAAGGAGTTCTACTACTTCACCGAAACCACCCTGCACGGGCTGCGCTACGGCGACTGGAAGTTCCTGTTCAAGAGCCAGGACAAGTGGTTCAACGGCGTGCAGGAGCAGCTCGTCACCCCCTACATCATCAACCTCAAGCTCGATCCCTTCGAGCGCTTCCTTGACGCGCGCGGATATGACGAATGGCAGGAAAACCATTCCTGGACGCTGGGTGCGGCCGGGCAGCAAGTCGCCAAGTTCATGGCAACCTTGCAGGAATATCCGCCGCGCCAAAAGAGCTTCGACCTCGACGTCGATGAGATGATGAGCTCGGCCTACAGCGCCCAGACCAACTGATGGCGCACCACTTCGGCAATATCGAGAGACGAGAGGGCGCCCGGTGCGCCCTCTCTTTGCATCACGCGACCAGTGTGCGGCTCTCGGCGATCTGGCCGATCCCGCGCTTGCCGCCCTGACGATCCAGCTGGACGACGATGTCGATCACGCTGGCGGCGTACTCCAACGTCTCGGCACGGGTGAGGCCGATGTTCGACTGCATCGCCATGAGCGCGATCTGCTCCAGCGCGCCGCGCGGCGTGTTGGCGTGGACGGTCGAGAACGAGCCGGGGTGCCCGGTGTTGATGGCGCGCAGGAACGAGACCGTCTCGGTCCCGCGCAATTCGCCCAGCACGATGCGGTCAGGGCGCAGGCGCAGCGCCGCCTGAAGCAGGTCGTTGGCCGAGACCTTGGCCTCGCCCAGCTCACCCTTGACCGCGATAAGGCCGACACCATTGGCGCCCGGCAGCTTGAGTTCGGCGGTGTCCTCCACCAGCACGACGCGCTCGTCCTGCGGGATCTCGGCCAGCATGGCGTTGAGGAACGTTGTCTTGCCCGTCGAAGTGCCGCCCGAAATCAGGATCGTGCGGCGGCGCTGGATCGCGTCCTTGAGGAAGGCGATGGGCTGCGCCATCGGATCGGGCGTCGGCGCCTCTTGCGGCGGGGTGATGGGACCGCGGTCATAGGCGTCGAGCGGCAGGTTCAACAGACGGTGCCGGCGGATCGCCATCGCCCAGTTGCTGCGCGTGGCTGGCGGCCCGACCAGCTGGATGCGCGCACCGGACTGCCCGGCATAGGCGGGAAGTGTTGCCGAGAGCAGCGGATGCTCGCGGTTGATGCCCTGATGGCTGATCCGCGCAACCTGCTCGGCGAGGCGCTGGAGCAGGCGGTTGTCCATCTCGGGAAGCGCGATGCACTTCATCCCCGCGCTGCCATCGGCGTGCGCGGCATCCTCCACCCAGATCTCGCCCGGACGGTTGACCAGGATCTCGGTCACCGTCTCGCGGTCGAGCCAGGGACGCAAGGGCGCGAGGTAAGCGTCGAGATAGACACTGCGCGGAACGGGCGCCTCCACCTGCACCTCGGGCATGTTCTCAGACATCGGCGCTCCCGCAGCCGCAGGCACCAGCGAAAGAACGTCGGCCATGGCGAAATCCTGCCTTGGTAATTGCGTGGACGATCACTGCACCGGACCGAAATCGAGATCCTTGGCGGTGAAGACGCGGATCGGCTCACCCTGGCGCACGCGGATCGTGGGACCGATGTTCGAGCTGCCCTGGACGGCCTGCGCGGCCGCCGAAGAACCACCCGCCACGACCACCGACGCGCCGCCGGTTGCCAGCGTCGTCAGGCCATCGACGACCGAAAGCAGCATGGCCGAACCGAAGCGCTCGAAGAAGTGGGTGTTGACCTTGCCCGGAAGGCCCGTCTCGCCGCCAAAGGCAATTGCGGGCGAACCGATGTCCACCGACACGCCGTCGGGACGGATCACGCGGGTCCAGATCACGTAGGCACGCTTCTGTCCGGCAGTAAGTCCGCTCTTGTACTGACCGATGAGGCGCGAGGAGCGCGGGATCAGCACCTTCTTGCCATCGAAGCTGCGCACGTCGGTCGAAACGATGGCGCGCACGTAGCCGGGCACTTCGGTGTCGATCGCGGTTTCAAGGACCGCCGGGATCAGCGTGCCCTGCGTCACCGTCGTCGCCGGATTGAAGGTGCGTGCAGCCGCTGCGGTCGAGTTCGTGCCAGCAAGACGCGAGGCAAAGTCATCGTTCGGGGCGCCGCCCGCCTTCCCATCTCCTCCAGCCGGGCCCGGCGCGCCGACCGCGCCTGCGCTGGCGTCATAGACGACCGTGGGGTTGGCGTAAGGGTTGCCCTGAGGCCCAGCCTGGGCGTTGGGATCGTTGGCAAGAACGGGCGCTGGCGCAGGTGCGGCCAGCGGCGCGGCCGGACGCGGCAGAGGCGCCGGAGCGG
>NZ_JALHAT010000020.1:0-79277 GCF_022818885.1 Novosphingobium mangrovi
CGACGCGGCAATCACCGCATCACGATGAATCCCCACAAACCCTAGGTCGCGTTGACAAAATGTTTCAGCCACAGCCTGGCGGCGGCGAGGTTGAGGAAGCCGAACATGCGCTCGATGCGATTGCGGTCGCGGTCGCGGTAGCGACGATAGTCGGGATGTTCTGGAGCCTTGCGGTTCGAGCGCGGCGGGACAACGGGTAGGATATTGCTCAGAACCAGTTCCTCACGAAAGCGGTCGCCGTCATAGCCTTTGCCCGCAAGCAAGGCGGTGGGCTTGGGCACTGGCATGGCCATCAGGTGATGGACGCCGCCGTAATCGGATACTTGCCCGCCGGTCATGTGGAAGCCGAGAGGGAGGCCTTGATTGTCGCAGCGGGCATGGACTTTGCACGTAAAGCCGCCGCGTGATCGCCCAAAAGCCTCCTTACAAGCCCCCCTTTAGCGCCCGCGGCCGATACGTGGCCCCGGATCGTGATGCTGTCGATCATGTGTTGCCAGTCGTCGGTCACGCGGAGATCGACCAGCGCTTGTAATATGGCATCCCAGACGCCCTGCTCAGCCCAGCGGCGGAAGCGGACGTAGACTGAATTCCACTTCCCATAACGCTCATGCATATCCCGCCAGGGGCAGCCAACCCGGAGAACGGGCAGCATTCCGTTGAGATAGCGTCGATTATTTCCTGCAGGACGGGCATGCCCGCCTCGCTCGGGGGGGGAAGCAGTGGCCCAATCAAATCCCATTCTGCGTCGCTCAGGTCACCACAATCCATGCCTGTCCTTCCAAAAGGCAGGCTTGAATCAGAATTTCGCCGGACTGGGAATCCCTTTTGTCAACGCGACCTAGCTGAATGGGTGGCCCAATCCGATTGTCGGTTCGACGAACGATGCTCGAATCTCGGAGTGTGCTTTGGAATACCACCTTCCAATGCATTATCGCTCCGCTTAGTGGAGCTTTGACATCGCTCAACCCAGCCCCGCCATTGCATCCCTCCCCACATACGACAAAATCAGCTTGTACATGCGCCCCCCAAGAGGCCTGCCAGCATCACCTTTCCGCTTAGGGCAGTGCTCTGCGCCCAGCCTTGGACTTGCCGCGTCTGGAGTTCTCGGCCTGGCTGTGAGCAAGGTCTCAGTCGCAGTGCTGTGAACAGGCTGCCCGCGCGACCAGAGTTTTGAGAACGCGCAGGAAGACCTCGAAGTCCTCCTCGCCAATGTCGCCCATCCAGTCCTCGACCATGCGCCGCTCGATGGCGCAAGCCTGCGCGAGGCGCTCCTTGCCTCTTGCGGTCAGGGTCAATCCGGTGCGGTTGCGTCCGGGCAGAGCCTCGCGCAGCACCAACCCTTCCTCGTCCATGCGCTGGCTGATCGCCATGGCCGACGCGCGGTTGATCCGCAGTTCGCGCGCCAGGCCGCTTTGCGTGATGCCCTCCTTTTCCTCGACGATGGCAAGTGCGGTCACCCAGCTTGGGCGCAGGCCCAGTGGCTCCAGGCGTTCCCGATAGGTGCCAAGGACCGCCGCGCCGCCATAGCTCAGCCAGACGGCGGGGCGATCACGGAACCGGGCGATGCGCTCCACGTCGGGAATGGAGCGGAATTTCGAGGGTGCAGAAACGGTCACGCAAAAGGACTAGCAAAATCTCATGCGTATGTCATACATACGCTCAAACAAGACAACACTGGAGAGGCTCATGTTCCTTCGCAATTCCTGGTACGTGCTTGGCTGGACGCGCGACCTTGCGCCGGGCAAACCGCTTGGCCGTGTCATCATCGGCGACCCTGTCGTAGTCTGGCGCGACGAAACGACGGGCCGGCTGCACGCGGCCGAAGACCGCTGCCCACATCGCCATGCGCCCCTCTCGATGGGCCGGGTGGAAGGCGATGCGATCCGCTGCATGTACCATGGCATGAAGTTCGGGCCGGACGGGCGCTGCGCCCATGTTCCGCTACTGGAGACACCTCCCAAGGTCGCGATCCGCACCTATCCCGTCGTCGAGAAGGACAGCTGGATCTGGGTCTGGATGGGCGATGCCGACAGGGCCGACGAGGCGCTGATCCCTGATGCCCATGGGATCGACAATCCCGAACAGCCGATGCGGGCCAACAGCATCGAATACGATGCCCACTACCAGCTTGTGCACGACAACCTGTGCGATCTGTCGCATGTCGACTTCGTGCATGAAACGACGCTGCGCATCGCAACAGGGGCCTGGTGGGCGCAGAGCGCGCCGCGCATCACCACGCAGGACCGCTCGGTCCGCTTCGAGCGCTGGTTCGTCGATGCCGATCTGCCCGGCGCGCAGAACGGCGAGACGGTCGACACCTGGATCAGCTACGACTTTCACGTCCCGGGCATCTTCGTCCTGCGCGGCGCCCGCTACCCGGCAGGAACCGCAATGGAGTGCGGGATGAAGGAGCCGGTCGGTATCGAGCCTGTCAGCCGCAACATCGAACAGCAGGCCGTGACCCCGATCGACGCCACGCACACCGCCTATCACTACGCCACAGGCCTCATCGGCAACACGCCCGAGATGACGCGCAAGCTGGCCGAGCGGATGGATGTCGTGATGGCGACCTTCGAGGAAGATCGCGAGATGATCGAGGAGCAACAGAAGATCTGGGACCGGACCGATCCCGAAGTCGAGAAGCTCTTCCTGCCGCAGGACAAGGGCCCCTTCCTGATGCGCAAGATGATGGAGCGGCTGATCCGCGAGGAAGCCGTATCGGAGGAAGAGGACGCATGAGCGCGCCGCTTGATCGCGTAGAACCGTCCCCTTCGCCCCGAACCGGGGGCTGCATGTGCCAGGCTGTCCGCTATGAACTGGAGGGAGAGCCGGAGTGGGTCTGGCAATGCTATTGCCGCGATTGCCAGTTGGCCACAGGGACCGGGCACACCACGATTGCCGGGTTCCACAAGGACCGCGTGACGGTTTCCGGGCCAATCGCAAACTACACGACGACAGGTGACACCGGCGGCCGGGTTTCGCGGCATTTCTGCCCGACGTGCGCGAGCCGGCTGTTCACGACGGGCGATCTTCCCGGCCCCTTGACGATCTTCCAGTCCGGCACGCTCGATGATCCCAACTCGGTCACTCCAACGGCCGCCATCTACGTCAAGGACAAGCTCGCCTGGGACTACATCGATCCGGCACTCCCGCAGTTTCCAGGCATGGAGGATCGCTACTGAATCACCGGAACACCTGCGAACGGACAGGAAGGGGTTTGGAACGATCATATGGGGGTGCGCGGGTTGCCGAAGCTGCAGCCAGCCTGCGAGGCTAGGGCTTGTTACCAAGCAAGGAACCGAACTCCATGTGGCCGCCGATTTTCGTCCGTGGGAAGCAGGCCGACAGCTTGCCCTCCCCTACCGTGTGAGCTGCCAGCTAGCGGCAAATTTCACTTTCAGGGACAAAGGCAAGATGGCCGGGCCCTGCCAGCGTCATGCCAGCGTCATGCCAGCGATCGCAGCAGAATGCTTGTCTCACTGTTGAGGACACCTTCGATCATCCGCACCTCGCGCAGGACCCGGTCGAAGTCGGGAAGCGTCGGGCTGACGATCTCGGCGACAAGGTCCCAGGCGCCGTTGGTGGTGTGCAGGGCATGGATCTCACGGATCCCGCGCAGGAGGCGGATCACCGCATCGGTCGAACGGCCGGCGACCTCGACCAGCATGATCGCCCGGATCGCCCCTGTAGGCGCTTCCTCCTGCGCGCGGATGGTGAAGCCCAGGATCGCGCCGCTCTGCACCAGACGGTCGAGCCGGGTCTGGACCGTCGCGCGCGACACGCCCAGGATCTGCGCGATCTTGGACACGGGCGCGCGGCCATCGGTGCGCAGGATGCCGATCAGGCTCTGGTCCAGCTTGTCGAGAGATATCATGTCAAATTGCCCATCACGGCCATGCAAATAGCCTAATATCCAGCACAAATGTAGCCATTTTCGACATTCACCATGAAACCTGCCTGCCTATCCTGAGCGAAAATCAGGAGACACAGCATGGTACCTTTCATTGGCGTTGCAGATCTTGCCGAGATCGTCGAAGCGGTCGGCCTCGAGGCCTTCCTGCGCGGCCTCGCCGAGCGGATCGAGGCCGATTTCGAGCGCTGGGAGGAATTCGACAAGTCCCCGCGCTACGCCAGCCACGTGCCCGGCGGCGTGATCGAACTCATGCCCGCGGCCGATCGTGAATATTTCGCCTTCAAGCAGGTGAACGGCCATCCCGGGAACACCGCGGCGGGCCTTCAGACGGTCGCGGCGCTGGGCGTGCTCACCCGCGTCGATACCGGCTACCCGGTCATGGTCAGCGAGATGACCTTGCTGACCGCGCTGCGCACGGCCGCGATGTCGGCGCTTGCCGCGCGCTATCTCGCCCGGCCCGCCTCGCGTGTGCTGGCCATGATCGGACAGGGCGCGCAGTCCGAATTCCAGGCGACCGCGTTCAAGGCCCTGCTGGGCATCACCCGCGTGCAGGCCTGGGACATCGATCCGGCCGCTTCGCGCAAGTTCGCCCGGAACCTCGCCGACAGCGGCATTGAGGTCGTGATCGCCCCGTCCGCCGACGAGGCGGTGATCGGCGCGGACATCGTCACCACCGTCACCGCCGACAAGGTGAACGCGCGCATCCTAAGCGCCAACATGACCGGCGCAGGGCTGCACATCAACGCGGTGGGCGGGGACTGCCCGGGCAAGACCGAACTTGCCCCCGAGATCCTCCAGCGCGGCCGGGTTTTCGTGGAGTATACCCCGCAAACCCGCATCGAAGGCGAAATCCAGCAGATGCCGGACGATTTCGAGGTCACCGAGCTGTGGTCGGTCTTCTCGGGCAAGGCGTCCGGGCGCACGAGCGACGAGGAGATCACGATCTTCGATTCGGTGGGCTTCGGCATCGAGGACTTCTCCGCGCTGCGCTATCTCTACGACCTCTTGCCCAAGCACGCGCCGCACACCGAGCTCGATCTCATTGCCCAGCCGCAGGACCCGCGCGACCTGTTCGGCCTGCTCTCGCCCCGCCAGCCCGCACACGCCTGATGCCCTCGGTCCAGGCGCCCGGGGCGGTCGTGATGATCCGCCCCCATTTCTTCGCGCCCAACCCGCAAACCCGATGTGACAACGCCTTCCAGAGCACGGCAGCGATCCGGGCCGATGCCCGCGCGGCGCTGGCCGAGGCCGCCCATGCCGAAGTTTCGTGCGCGGCGGACCGACTGGAGGCGGCGGGGATCCGGGTCCACCTGTTCGAGGACAGCGAGGCGGCGACACCCGACTCGGTCTTTCCCAACAACTGGTTCTCGACCCATTCGGGCGGGCATCTGGCGATCTTCCCGCTCTTCACGCCCAACCGCCGTTCCGAACGCCGCGAGGACATCGTCACCTTCCTCAAGCGGGCCTACCGTGTCCAGGAAGTGACCGACTGGTCGGGGCTGGAACATGATGGGCTCTACCTCGAAGGCACGGGCGCCATCGTGCTCGACCACTGCGAGCGGGTGGCCTATGCGGCCCGTTCCAACCGCGCCAGCGAGGTCCTGCTCGAGCGGTTCTGCACCCGCTTTGCCTTCGAGCCGATGATGTTCGAGGCAATGGACGCAGACGGGATGGCGATCTACCATACCAACGTCATGCTCAGCATTGGCACCAAGCTGTGCGTCGCGGGTCTCGACACGTTGCGCGATGCACGCCGCCGCGATGAACTCTACGCCCGTCTGACCGGCAACGGGCGCGAGCTGATCGCCATCGATCAGCAGCAGGTCGGCGAATTCTGCGGCAACCTGATCGAGCTGGACGGGCGTTCCGGGCCGGTCATCGCGCTGTCGTCGCGCGCTCTGCGCGCGTTCGATGCCCGGCAGATCGCCCGGCTGGAGCGGGCCGCCCGCCTTGTCCCGCTGGACGTGCCGACCATCGAAATGGCCGGAGGCTCGGTTCGCTGCATGCTGGCGGGCGTCCACCTCGCGCCGCGTCCCGCCTCCTGAGGCCCCCATCTCCCGGATCGTGGCAATGTAAAAAGTCCACTTGCATCCCGGTCCGGGATTTGGTCCCCTCGCGCGTGAAGGGAAGCGGCGTCTTCAATGAGTTCCAAATCCACATCGAAGGACGTCGTCACGCCCGCCCCGACCGGTTCGGGCGAGGAGCTCGATCGGCTCTATCGCGGCTACCGGGACCGGCTGCGCCGTTATGTCGCGGCGAACTTCGGCCCCGGTCCACCTGATCCGGAAGACGTCGTCCAGATCGCCTTCGAGAAATTTGCGGTGCGCGAGGACCGTCATGCCATCGAGAGCCCGGAGGCTTTCCTGGCCCGTTCGGCGCGCAACTACGTCCTCGACCAGCGCCGCCGCCAGAAAGTGCGCAGCGACCATGCCGAGGGCGAAAAGATTCTGGGCGCGCTGCATGACGACTGCGATGCCGAGCGCGTCTTATCGGCAAAGCAACGATGGCAGATCCTCGAGCGGACAATTCGCGCGATGGATCCCCGCCGGCAACAGGTCTTGATTATGAACCGCATTCACGGCGTAAGCTACGCAGAGATAGCGCGCCAACTCAAATGCTCGCCGACCCTGGTGAAGATGCACGCGGCCCAGGCCCTCGTGCAATGCGAGCGCGCGCTGAGGGAGGCGGAGGAAGAAACATGACGTCGCAGGCCGCCCGCGAAGACAGGGACCGTATCGACGAGCAGGCGAGCTACTGGGTCGTGCTGGCCAGTGAACGCGAGCTTGGCGCGGAGGAACGGCGCGAACGCGATGCCTGGCGCGCGGCCGACCCGCGCCACGAACGCACCTGGCAGGAGCTTTCGCGCACCTGGGGCGATATCGCCGCCTTGGAAGGCCTCGCCGATCTGGCCCCGCCACCGCCCGAAGCAGAGGCGGACGGCGTGCCTATGCGCTCATTCCTTACCCGTTTCGGACGGCACCCGATGGCATGGGCCGCGATAGCCGCCGTGCTTGTCGCCGTCGTGGCCATCTCGCTGCTGCTGCGCCCGCTTGCCCCGGAACGCTACGAGACCCGCCTTGCCGAGACGCGGCTCATCACGCTGCCCGATGGCTCGCAGGTGACGCTCGCGCCGGCCTCGACGCTCGAGGTGCGCTTTGCCGATGCGCAGCGCCGCGTTGCGCTGACCCGCGGCGAAGCGTTCTTCGAGGTTGTCCATGACGCCAGTCGGCCCTTCACTGTCGAGGCCGGGCCGTCACGCGTGCGCGTGCTGGGCACCAAGTTCGACGTCAACTTCACCAACCAGTCGGTGCGCGTCGCGGTGCTCCAGGGTAAGGTCGAAGTGGCCCATCCCGGAGGCGATGGAGCGCCTTTGCGCGCCACCCGTCTTCGCGCCGGGGAGCGCACCGAGGTCCAGTTTACCACTGCCGCACCAGGCCTGGCAGCACCGGGCCCATCTGGCGAAATGCCCACCGGAGCATCGCGTCCAGCCCCACCATCGCCTGCCCCCTCCCCCGGGGCCTGGCGCGAGGGGCGCCTCGTCTATGACAACGTGCGACTTGCCGATCTCGTCTCCGACGTGAACCGCTACTACGCGCCGGGGGTGACGATGCGCGATCCGGCCATCGGAGACCTGCGCGTCACGGCCGCCTTCAAGGTCAGCGAGATCCCCGCCTTCGTCAGCGCGCTTGACGGGGTCATTCCGGTCACGGCGCAGGAGACCCCGGACGGCGCCTTCCGCCTTGACCGCGCCCGTCGCTGAGAACCTCGCGACCCCGCCCTCCCGACATATTGCATCGCGTGCGGCTCCCTTGTGACAAAAAAATTTCACCTACCCCCTGACGATCGCCTCTCCGCGTGCGTCATCGGGGTGTTGGTCGGTGCATGCGGACACTGCGTCGCGGCACCGGGCAGCGCCACCGTTCAGGGACGGATCAGGGGGAAATGCAAATGTTGAGCCTATTCAAATCGCGTCTGGTGCTGGCCTCGGCGCTCGGGGTTTCGGTGTCGGCACTCGCCACGGCCACGCCGGTCATGGCGCAGACGCAGGTGCGTCAGTTCGATATTCCGGCCCAGGCGCTGGCCTCCAGCCTGCTGGAGTTCTCGCGCCAGTCCGACATCATGGTCGTCGTCGCGCCCGATCTTGCCGCGGGCCGGACGGCGCCTGCGCTGCGCGGTCGCTATGCCAGCGAGGATGCCATCGCCCGCCTGCTGCGGGGAAGCGGCCTTCGCGCGGTGGCCAATGCGCGCGGAGGGTATCGCATCGAACGCGCCGACAGTGCGCCATCCGCGACCCGCCAGGACGCCGCCGCCACGCCGGGATCTTCGGGTGAAGGCATTGTCGTGACGGGCTCGCGCATTGATCTTCCGGGCTACGAATCGCCCACTCCGCTCCTGCGCATGACGCAGGCCGACCTGCAGGTCGTGAGCCGTCCGAACCTGGGCGCCGCCTTCGCCGACCTGCCCCAGTTCAAGGCCGCCGAATCCCCGGTGACGTCGAGCACGAACACCGGCGCGGGGCGCTTTCCGATCAACATCCGTGGCCTTGGCGCGCAGCGCTCGCTCCTGCTCATGGATGGCCGCCGGCTGGTCGACGGGGACCTGAACTCGGTTCCCTCGATCATGATCGCCAACGTCGATGTGGTCACGGGCGGCGCTTCGGCCGCCTGGGGTTCGGACGCGGTCGCAGGCGTCGTCAACCTCATCGTCGACAGCGACTACGAAGGCGTACGTCTGGGCGCCCACAGCGGCATTTCCTCGCGCGGGGACGCGCAGGAGTACGGCATCTCGGGCAAGTTCGGGACGCGCTTCGCCGATGGTCGGGGGCATTTCGTGATCGGCGGGGAATACGTCGACAACAAGGGCATTCCCCGGCGTACCGACCGGGCCAATACCGGCCGCTGGTCGAGCCTTGGCAACACCACGCTGACCCCGAACATCGGCTATGCCACGCGCCTCAAGGGAGGCTACATCACCTCGGGCGTGCTGCAGGGGCAAGGCTTCAACCCGGACGGCACCTTGCGCACCCCCGACATCGGCGCGGTCGTCGGCAGCAGCATGATCGGCGGTGAAGGCCCTTCGAACGATGACTACAGCGTGCTCGTCACGCCCCAGCGCCGCTACGCGATCATGGGAAAGGCGTCCTATGAGCTGACCGACACGCTGCAGATCAGCGCGGACCTTCGCTATTCGCGCTTCTACAATTCCTATGCCTGGTTCGGCAGCCACATCGACAACTGGACGATCCAGGCCGACAACGCCTTTCTCAACAACGATATCCGCCAGGCACTGGCCGCGGCCGGGCAGGGCAGCTTCACGCTGTCGCGCTTCAACGGCGATCTTGCCTTCGCGGACATCGACGTCGACCGCCGCAACATCCAGGGCACGATCGCCCTTGATGGCAGCTTCGGCGACGGACGCTGGCGCTATGGCGCCTATTACAGCCACGGCGAATACCGCAACAAGCTGCGCACGCCGGGCTTCCTCATCGCCGAAAACTTCGCCAACGCGGTCGACGCCGTCATCGACCCGGCCACCGGCGCGCCGGTCTGCCGTGTCGAGCTGACCCAGGGCGTCAGCGGCTGCGTGCCGCTCGACCTCTTCGGCGAGGGCGCGCCCAGCCAGGCCGCCATCGAGTACACGACCGGAACGCCGCGTTTCAACGGGCTCGACAAGCTCGACACCTATGGCGCCTCCCTGCGCGGCGAGCCGGTGGACCTTCCCGCAGGCCCCGTCTCGATTGCCCTGGGTGTCGAGGGGCGCCGTCTCTCCACCCGCGCTAACATCAGCGAGATGGACGCAGCCGGCGCCTTCCGGACCTTCAACTTCAGCGGCTTTTCGGGCAGCTACAACGTGAAGGAAGCCTTCGCCGAAGTCGTCCTGCCGCTCGTCCACGACACCCCGCTGCTGCGCAATCTGCAACTGAACGGCGCGGTGCGCGCCTCCGACTACAGCACGAGCGGCACGATCTGGTCCTGGAAGCTGGGCCTGACCAACGAGTTCTTTCCGGGCGTCATCGGCCGCGTGACCCGTTCGCGCGACATTCGCGCGCCCAATCTTACCGAGCTCTACACCACCCCGACGATGAGCTACGGCGGCATCGTCGATCCGCGCAATCCGGATGCCGGGACGACCAGCACCCTGATCTACGGCGGGGGCAACCCGCAGCTGCAGCCCGAGCTGGCAAACACCTGGACGGCGGGCCTGACGATGGCGCCCCTTCCCGGCCTGACCGCCTCGATCGACTACTTCAACATCGCGATCAACGATGTCATCTCGACATTGGGCGGACAAAACATCGTCGACCGCTGCGAGGCGGGCAACACGAACCTGTGCGGCTACATCAACCGTGACAGCGCGGGCCGGATCACCAGCATCACGTCCTCGCAGGTAAACCTCGCGCAGTTCAAGACCGACGGGATCGACGCCGAGGTGGCCTATAGCCTGCCGCTCAACAATTCGGCGAACGGCCGGATCGACGTGCGTCTCATCGGGACCTGGGTGAACAGCTTCACCCGCGACGATGACATCACCAAGATCGAGTACGTCGGTACGCAGGGCTATGCCTTCAGCGACGGCACCCCGCGCCTGCGCGCCAACCTCTCGCTCGGCTATGCCAGCGACGGGTTCAGCGGTCTCGTGCGCGGGCGGTTCATTTCGGCCGGGTACTGGGACCGCACGCGGCCCACGCTGACCAACAACGACTACGCCGCCTTCATGTATTTCGACCTCAACCTCAGCCAGAAAGTTGCGGTTGCCGGCGGCAAGTCGCTGGAAATCTACGGTAACGTCGCCAATCTGTTCGACAAGGATCCGCCGATCTACTCCACCTTCACGCCGTACTACGACGTGATCGGTCGGTACATGACGATCGGCGTACGCCTCGAGTTCTGATCGGGTCCCGACCGGACTGCGGGGCACGCGTACCTGCCCCGCAGTCCTTTTTCGCGCCTTGAACATCCCGTCAATCGCAAGAGGGCATCGCAGGTGAAGGACCTTTCGCGCGCGGCAACCGCGCAACTCCGGCCGATTCTGCTGGCAGGCGCATTGGCCGCCAGTCTCGGCTCTGCCACCTCCGGCCAGACCGCCGCGCCTCATGATACGGCCGCCCCTGCACCGATGGGGCAGGTCGAACGCCGCATCACACCGAATGACATCATGGGCCTGACCGGGGTCCACGACCCGCAGATAGCGCCCGATGGCACGCGGGTTCTCTACGTCACCCAGCCCCGCCTGGCGACGGGCGCGCCGGAGCACTCGGAAATCTGGATCGCGGCGCACGACCGCGCCTCGCCCCCGGTGCGCCTGACGCAGGGCACGTGGAAGGAGGGGAGCCCGCGCTGGTCGCCCGATGGCACGGCCATCGCCTATATCTCGAACCGCAAGGCATCGGACGACCCGAGCGGCACCGCCACGCGCCAGGTCTGGATCGTGCGCCCCGGCCGCGAGGAACCTCGTCCCCTCACGCGCTTCGCAGATGGCGTGCGCAGCTTTGCCTGGGCCCCAGACGGCCAGAGCCTCGCGGTGCTGGCGCGCGCACCGCGCGAGGACACCGCCCACCCGATCCAGGAGGTCGATGCGCCGGGCGTCCCGGTCGACCTGTGGATCCAGGACCTGGCCTCGGGCGCTGTGCGGCGCATCGCGGTCAAGGGGCGCACGCTGTCCGATGTCAGCTGGTCGCCCGATGGGACGCGCATCGCGGTCCGCGCAGCCGCGACCTCGGGCCTCAACGACCGTTTCTACCATTCCGAACTGCGCGTGCTGGATGTTGCCAGCGGCGCGAGCCTGCGCACCCTGCGCGAGAGCGCCTACAGCGGGGCCAGCTGGTCGCCGGACAGCCGCAAGGTCGCCTTCACCGCGCCGGCCCAAGGGACCATTGGAATCGACGCCTTCGTTGCCGATGTCGCCTCGGGCAGAGTGCGCAAGGTCGGTGCCGAACTCGACGGCACGATCCGGCAGATCGTATGGTCGGGCGAGGCCGACACGCTCCTCGCCCGCGCTGTCGTCCATACCCGCCAGCAGATCGTCCGCATCGACGCCAGGACCGGACGGGCCAGCCCGCACCTGCCCTTTGAGGGACGCATCACGGACTTTTCGGTGGCGGCAGACGGCCAGATTGCCCTCGCGGCGAGTACGCCCGAGCGTCCTGCCGATATCTGGATACACGCGGACGCCAGGCTTGCCGCGCTCACCGATCTCAACCCCCAGGTCCGCGGGATTGCGCTCGGCACCGTCGAGGAGGTGCAATGGACCAGCCAGCGTGACGGGCAGACGATCTATGGCGTGCTGGTGCTCCCCCCGGACCACGTGCCGGGCAGCCCGCGCAAGACGGTCGTCCTCGCGCACGGTGGCCCGCACGAAGCCTGGGCCACGGCCTGGCAGGGCAGCTGGATCGACTGGGCGCAGCTTCTCGCCAGCCACGGCTATGCAGTCGTCCTGCCCAATCCGCGCGGTTCGGCAGGTCAGGGCAACGCCTATGCGCGCGGGGTCATCTCAGGATGGGGCACGCGGGACTACCAGGACCTGACCGACGGCGTGGACATGCTGGTGGCACGCGGCATCGCCGACCCGGCACATCTGGGTATCGGAGGCTGGAGTTATGGCGGCTTTCTCTCGGCCTGGGCGGTGACCCACGACCGCCGCTTTCGCACTGCGGTGATCGGCGCGGCGCCCACCGATCCGCTGACGCTCGCGCTCGCCACCGACACGCCCGACTTCGTGACGGCCTATTTCGGCCTTCCGCCCGAAGCGATCGCCCGGATGGACCGGTCCGCCCCCTTGCGCGCGCTCGACAAGGTCGAGGTGCCGGTGCTCGTCCTTCATGGCGAAGAGGATGTGCGCGTCCCCCTTGCGCAAGGGCTCGCCTTCTATCGCGGCCTGCGCCTGCTCGGGAAGCCGGCCAGCATGGTCAGCTATCCGGGCGAGCCGCACCGGATCGGCGGCGCCGATCATCAACGCGACATCCAGGAGCGCGTGCTCGCCTGGTTCGATGCGCACCTGTGACCCTGTACCCCTGTGACAAGGAGACTTCGGCATGACACAAGCAACCACCCCTGCGGGCCTGCGCCGACGCGACGTGCTGACCCGCTCCGCCGCGCTGGCCCCCGCTCTGGGCTCTGCCCTCACCGCCCCGGCCGTGCTGGCCGCTTCCAGGGAGAATGCGCCTGTGAATGACATCCTCGACATGAGCGCGGTCTCGCTCGCCCAGGCCTTGCGAAGCAAGGAACTCTCCGCGCGCGAAGTGATGTCCGCGCATCTCGAACGGGTCGATGCCCTCAACCCCCGATTCAACGCCATCGTTTCGCGGATCGATGGCGATGCCGCGCTGGCCCAGGCCCGCAGGCTGGACGAGGACGCAGCCAAGGGCCGCTTTCACGGACCTCTCCATGGCTTCCCTCACGCGGTCAAGGACACCGCCTCCACCCGCGGCATCGCCAGCACGCAAGGCTCGCCGATCCTGAAGGACAACATCCCCGACGCAGATTCGCTCGTCGTCGCCCGCATGCGCGCGGCCGGAGCGATCTTCGTGGGCAAGAGCAACGTGCCCGAATTCGCACTGGGCTCGCATTCCTACAACCCTGTCTTCGGGATCACGCGCAACGCCTACGATCCGCGCAAGTCGGCCGGGGGCAGCACCGGGGGCGGCTCGGTGGCGCTGGCGCTGCGCATGGTGCCGCTGGCCGATGGCAGCGACTTCGGCGGATCGCTGCGCAACCCGGCCGGATGGAACAACGTGTTCGGCTTCCGCCCGTCCTGGGGCCGGGTTCCCTCGCTCCCCAACACCGACCTGTTCTGGCAGAACTTCGCAACGTCAGGACCGATGGGGCGCCATGTCGAGGACGTGGCGTTGCTGATGTCGGTCCAGTCCGGCCCCGATCCACGCGCCCCCTTTGCGCAGGACGACGACCCGGCCCTCTTCGCGCAGCCGCTCGCGCGCGACTGGAAGGGCGCGCGCATCGGATGGCTGGGCGATCTGGGCGGAGCCCTGCCCATGGAAGCGGGCGTGCTGGAGACCTGCGAGAAGGCGCTGGGTGCCTTCGCATCCCTGGGCATGGAAGTGGGCGAGGCGAGCTTGTCCGAAGACGCCGAGGCGATGTGGCAGACCGCCGTCACGCTGCGCCACTGGTCGGTCGGCGCCGACCTTCAGGGCTTCTACGACGATCCCGAAACGCGCCGCCTGATGAAGCCCGAGGCGATCTGGGAAGTCGAAGGCTACAAGCGCCAGACAGCCCCGCAGCTGGTCGCCGCAAGCGAAGGCCGCACCCGCATCGCCAAGGCGTTCCAGGAGGCTTTCACGCGCCACGATTTCCTGGCGCTCCCGACCGCGCAGGTCTTCCCCTTCGATGTCGACCAGCACTGGCCCCACGAGATCGCCGGACGGCGCATGGATTCCTACCACCGCTGGATGGAAGTCACCTTGCCCGCCACCATGGCCGCCTTGCCGGTTCTCGCCATTCCGGCAGGGTTTGGCGGCGCGGCGAAGCTCCCCATCGGCATCCAGCTGATCGGACCGCGCAACGCCGATCTGGCCGTCCTGCAACTGGGGCACGCCTACGAGAAGGCGAGCGCCTGGATCGCACAGGCCCGCCCGCCGGTGCTGCGCGCCTGACCTCCCTCTGCGGCACGCCCCCCCCCCCCCCACCCCAACGCGCACGTTCCCGACAAGGCTCTCGCCATGAACTTTCTCACAGGCGTCCCCGCGACCTGGCCGATCTCATCCATTCGCCCCCTCTGGCCTTGCTCCTCCTTTCGGGCGCAGGAGGTTTCGATGCCTGTGCGCTCCCGCCTGTCGCCGAGACTTCCCAGAGCGGAGGAGTCGTCGCGTTCGTGAACGGACCTTCGTTCGAAGGCACGGCGCGCCACCCGGTGCTGCGCCGTCGCCACCGGCGCCGCCGCCGCTTTGGGCTTGGTTGTAGACCCAAACCACAGCCGGTAACGGGCCCACCCTCGTAGCCGGCCAACACAGCAACCGCACAGAAGTGATCCGCAGGATCACGCGGCTTTGTTGCATGCTCAGGCGACGGAGCCCGTTCATGGATTGAGGCCGCCAAGTTGGGGAGGGAGAGCGAGGAGCAAACCACCCCGCCTCCGCTACCGTGTAACGAACGGCAAGTCGTACATCGCAGCGCCAAGCTCCACACCGTCGCCGATGCCGACGGACGCCGCCCCATCATCAACGTGCAATCTCGATGTCCCGAAGCTGTCAAAAAGAACACCTAAGCGCCGCCCAGCAAACAGGAGTGCGCCTTGGGCTGGCTACGCGACATCGACCGATGGTTCCTATCCGAAGTGCTGCCCCATGCTGCGGCGTACAGGGCGCGTGCCGCGCATTTTTGCGGCCGGGACGAAGCCGACGACCTCGTCCAGGAGGCCTATGCGCGGGTCCTGGATACGCAGGATTTCCGCGCGATCCAGTCCCCGCGCGGCTTCGTCCTCACGATCGTGCGCAACCTTGCCCTGGAACGGTTGCGCCGGGCGAACGTCGTGCGCATCGATTACCTGGCCTCGCTCGAAGCGCTCGACGTAGCGGACCCGGCGCCCGATGCCTTCATGGTCTCGTCCGGCCGCTCGGAACTGCGCCAGCTTGCTCGCATCATGGAGAGCCTGCCCCCCCAGTGCGGGCGGGTCCTGCACATGCGCAAGATCCAGGGGATGGCGCCCGGACAGATTGCCGAGGCGCTCTCCATTTCGCTTTCCACGGTCGAAAAGCATCTGGCCAAGGGTCTTGCCCTTGTAACGCGGGCACGGCGTGACGATAATGCACGACCGGAGGTAGAGTGCCCGAGAATTCCAGCCCCGACACGACGCGTATCGACTTGATCGAGATCGCGTCAGGATGGCTTGTCGGCCTCGATGCCGGCACCGCGGACGTGCGCGCCTTCGAAGCCTGGCGCGATGCTGACCCACGCCATGCAGCCGCGTTTGCCGAGGTTGCAGGCGCGTGGAGCGACATGGGTGACATGCGCCTTCTTGAAGACGTTCCATCCGCACCACCGTCCGATGCAGGCTCCCCTCAGGAGAGCATGGACGAGGCCGCAGACCATTCGCCCACGATACGCGGCAGCCGCCGTAAGGTTCTTCGCGCCGGGCTCGCCGTCGGCGCGCTTGCGCTTGGCGCCGCAGGCCTGACCTACCGCGCGGCCGCCCGCGAGAGCGCACGTACCGGCGTCGGGGAAAATGCCAGAGTGACGAGCGGCTCGGCAATGACCGTCGATCTCAACACCGACAGCCGCATTTTCTGGAAGGACGGAGACCCGCTCAAGCTCTGGCTGGAACGCGGCGAGATCGCCATTCGTCTCACCGCGGCGCACAGGCTTTCCCTCCTCACCCAGGGCGGAACCTTCCACCTGGTGCCCGGCGTCTACAACGCCCGCATCCGAGAGGCGAGCTGCGAGCTCACCGTCCTTGAAGGGGGCGGGACATTCGGCGCGGACGGTCATGGCCTGCGCACGGGAGAGACTGCGCTTGCCACTGCGGGTAAGGCCAGTGTTCGCGATGATGGAGAGGACCTGGCCCGTGTCACCGCCTGGCGCAGCGGTACGCTGGTCCTGAACGGCGAGAGCCTGGACTATGCCCTCTCGGAGATGAACCGTTACCTCGTGGACAAGATCGTGATCGGCGATCCCGGCCTCTCTCGCCTGCGCGTCGGCGGGACCTTTGCGACCTCGAACCCGGCCGAATTCCTGCAGGCGCTGCGGACCTCCTTTGCCATCCGCACCCGCCGCGACGACACCGGCAGCATCGTTCTCACGCGCAGCTGAACTTTTTTCGAGCGCGAGTGGCGGTTTCCTTCGCGCCATTCATCCCTGCCCCGACAATAGCACTTTGTGGGGTCCAATTTCATGTTCAAGTACCTGACGACGACTGCCATGCTGGCAGCCGTGCTGCCCGCGGCTGCCCATGCGCAGGATACGGCGCGCGCGTTCTCCTTCGATATCGCGGCCTCGGATACGGCGAGCGCGTTGAACACGTTCGCACGGCAGGCCGGGGTGCATCTCTCGTTTCCCTACGACGCGGTGCAAGGTCGCCGCGTTGCGGCCCTGCGCGGTCGTTACACCCGTGACGAGGCGCTTGGCCGCCTGATCGCGGACCAGGGTCTGGTCGTGGCCAGCCAGAGCGCCACGCTGATCGCGCTCAAGGCCGCTTCGACGGCATCCTCGGCTCCGGAAACGCCCATTGCGGCCGCTGCGCAGGAAGAAGAAATCGTCGTCCTGGGCTATGGCCAGTCGCGCCAGGTGCAGACCGTCACCCCCAAGGCCATGAGCAAGAGCACGGCGGGCGCCTCGCCGCTGCGTTCGCTCAATCGCCTGCCCGGCGTGAACTTCGATTCCTCCGATGCCAACGGCACTTATGAGGCCGCCACGCAGATCTCGATCCGCGGCTTCATCACCGACCAGATGGGCTACACGCTCGACGGCGTGCCGCTCGGCAACATGCAGTACCGCAACAACAACGGCCTCTCGATCAACCGCGCCCTTCTCAGCGAGAACAACGGCGGGGCAACGCTTTCGCAGGGCAGCGGTGCGCTGGGAACGGCCTCCACCAGCAACATCGGCGGCACCATCGACTTCACCTCGATCGAGCCGACCTCGGACTTCGGCATCGACCTTGCGCAGAGCTACGGCAGCGAAAATTCCTGGCACAGCTTCGCGCGGGTGAACTCGGGCGAACTGCCCTGGGGTGGGCGCCTGATGGTCGCCTACGCGCACGACAAGCAGGGCAAGTGGCGCGGCTGGGGCAAGCAGGAGCAGGACCAGCTCAACGCCAAGTATGTCCAGCCCTTGGGCGAGAACGTGACCTCGACCACCTTTCTCAACCTGATCGACCGCCGCGAGGACGACTACAACGACCTCTCGCTCGCCAAGATCGACCAGTACGGCTGGCATTTCGACAACGTGCCGACCTTCGCGCTAGCCGAGGACCTCGCCCGCGTGGTCCAGAACGGTGGCACCGTGCCTGCCCCCTACGTCAACGCCGACGATGCCGTCTACAACGGCGGCGGCGTGCGACGTGACCTGCTGGCCTACGAGCGCCTTGATTACGACATCGGCTCGCGCCTGTCGGGCTCGACCATCGGCTACATCCATCTCGACCACGGCATCGGCACCTGGGCCAACCCCTACGACCCCACGCCCGAAGCCTACGGCGGCTCGCCGGTCTCGGTCTCGGCGCTGCGCTACGACGTGAACCGCAAGGGCGTTATCTCGCGCCTTTCGTTCGAGGCGGGCAACCACACCATCGAAGGCGGCGTGTGGTACGAACACAACCGCTTCGAGCAGGCCTCGCACCTCTACGGCCTGGAAGAGGGCGTCACCCCGCCCAATTTCCAGCAGTTCTACTCCGATCCGTTCGTCACCAACTGGCACTACGTGTTCAACACCGATACGCTCCAGCTCGACATCGGCGACACCTGGCAGGCCACCGACAGCCTGCGTCTCAACGCAGGCGTCAAAGGCGTTGTCTCCAAGAGTTCGGCCCGGACGATTACCGCGAACAAGCCGATGGATGGCTCGATCAGGGCGCAGAACTGGTTCCTGCCCACGGTTGGCATGCTCTACGATTTCGATGGCCAGCACGAGATCTTTGCCGACTACACCCGCAACATGGCCGCCTTCGTCGCCTCGGCCTCAAGCGGTCCCTTCTCGAGCAGTTCGCAGGCTGGCTTCGACTACATCCGCGACGACCTGAAGCCCGAGATGACCAACACCTTCGAGGGTGGCTACCGCTTCCACGGGCGTGACGTCCAGTTCTCGCTCACCGGCTACTACGTCAAGTTCACCAATCGCCTGCTGGCCTCCTCGATCAGCGCCACGATCGTAGGCAATCAGAACGTGCTCCAGAACGTGGGTAGCGTGACCTCGCGCGGTGTCGAGGCGGCCGCGAACTGGAAGTTTGCTCCCAACTGGTCGGTCTACGGAAGCTGGGCCTACAACGATGCCAGCTACGACGATGACGTGCAGCCGCTTGGCGGCGACATCGTGCCGACCAAGGGCAAGCAGGTCGTCGCCTCGCCGAAGAATGTCGGCAACATCGACCTCGATTACGACGATGGTCACCTCTGGGGCCAGGTGTCCGCGCACTACCGCAGCGCGCGCTACTACAGCTACCTCAACGATGCGAAGCTGCCCGGCGCGGTCAACGTCAACGCTTCGGCGGGCTATCGCTTTGCCGGCGGCATCGAAGTGCAGGTCAACGTGAACAACCTTTTCGACAAGCGCTACATCGCCTCGACCGGCACCGCAGGCTTCGTCACCTCGGACCCGGGCGGGACCTACACGACGCTGCAGCCCGCCGCGCCGCGCCAGGTCTTCGGCACCGTACGCCTCCACTTCTGATCTCCCCCCAGGAGCTTCGGGGCCGACGCGCGCGCACCGCGGCGTCGGCCTCGTCGTTTTCGTTCCAGCCAGGAGCTTCCGTCATGAACCGCCGCAACCTCTTGCACGCCGCCCTGGGCGCGCCCGCTCTGTCGCTCACCGGCCTACTCACACCTGCCCTTGGCCAAGCGCACGGGCGCGAGGATGCCTTTCGCTTTGCCTTCCTCAGCGACACCCATATCCGGCCCGAAGGGGGCGCGGACCGGGCCTGTGCGATGTGCTTTGAACAGATCTCGGCCAGCGACTGCGACTTTGCGATCCATGGCGGTGATCATATCGAGGACGCGCTTGGCGTGGACCGCGAACGCGCCACGATGCTGATGGACCTCTACCGGCGGACCGAACGCGAGCACCTGCGCAAGACGGTCCACCATGCCATCGGCAACCACGATTGCCTCGGTGTCTTTACCGAGAGCAGCATTTCGCCCGACGCGCCGGACTACGGCAAAGCCTTCTATGCCGCGCACTTTGGCCCGAGGTACTATGCCTTCGACCACAAGGGCGTCCATTTCGTGGTGCTCGATTCGATTGGTCTGACCAACGACCGCAACTACGAAGGTCGTATCGATGAGGACCAGCTCGCCTGGTTGCAGGCCGATCTGGCGCAGCAGCCCCGGGGCCAGCGCATCATCGTGGTCACGCATATCCCGCTGGTGACGGCGCTGGGATGCTACGAACCAATCGCGTGGCTGAACACACCGCACAACTGGACTTTCGTCGTCAATGGCCGCGAGGTCCTGCGCGTCCTGCAGGACTACAACGTAATCGCCGTTCTCCAGGGCCACAGCCATGTCTTCGAGCAGATTACGCTGAACGGCCTGCATTTCATTTCGCCGGGCGCCGTGGCGGGCGCGGACTGGCGAGGCTCGTTCCTCGGCACGCCTGAGGGTTACTGCGAAATTACCATTACCGGAGAGGACGTGCAGGCCGCCTTTCGCACCTATGGCTTCGATGTCCCCGACCGCGAGGATGTGCCCATCTGATAGTGCAGGCGAACGACCTCAGCCTGTCCTTGCCCTGCAGAGGTCAGGCTGAAGCACCTTCCTATCGCGCCGATGTATCCCGCATGGCCAGCATCGCTTCAGGTTCATCGGTCAGGAGCATCGACACGCCCTGACGTTCCAGATGCCCCCACACCTTGTCCGGCGCGCGCAGGGCATCGCGGTCGCATCCGCGCCTGCGGTGTTCGCAAAGTCGAGGTATTTCGGGTCTTGCACGGTAAGCGAACCGGACACCGAGAAGGGGCCCGCCACGTGCAGTGCGCCGTCGGCCTCGATCCCCTTGTTCTCGGCCGTGCCGACGAAGGAGACGGTCTGGTCGCTACGCCCCGTCGTCGGATAGAACGCGGTGAAGCTGGCGTTGAGCGGATCGAACTTGGTGTAGAAGCCGGTGACGTAGAGGTAGGAACGACCAAATCCCGCCTTGATTCCCGCCTCGAAGAGGCGCGCCTTGGTGCTGGCGAGCGAACCGCTGGCGTTGGTCGTCACCGAGGCATTGGCCGGGACTTCAAGCTGCGAGGCGCGGCCGTAGACGCCGAAATTGTCGGTCAGGTCGTAATTCACGCCCACCGTCCAGTTGGTCGCCCGGACCTTGGGACTGGAGGTGACGATGGCGCCGGTAAAGGCCCGGGTGGCATCGTCGGCCAGCGTCGTCGCATCGCCGAGGTCGGCGACCTGTGTGACACGGTAGTAGCCATCGTAACTGTACCATTCGTGGCGCAGGCCCATGTCGATGCGCAAGCGGTCGGTGAGGTCCCAGCTGTCGCTGGCGTAAAGGGCGACCACCTGCCCGTCGTAGTTGCCCCCGTTCAGCGAGGCCGCTTCCTGAAGGGCGCCATTGTTCGTCACGTAGCCCTGCACCGAGCCGCCCGCACCATAGGCCGCAAGGTCAAGCACGTTGGGGTTGCCCGCGACCTGCAGCAGGTAGTTCTGGTAAGCCGCGAACGTCGAGGCCCCATAGAGCGCGCCATAGGCGCCGAGCTTTACGTCGTGACGGCCGATGGATGTGTCGAACGGGCGCGTGACGCTGAGGTCGCCCTGGCCCGAGTAGAACTTCGAGACGATCGAGCGGTACTGGGCCGAGACGACGAGCCCGGAATCTGCATACGGGTCGTAGGTCGTCTGGCCGCCGGTCCCTGCAAGCGCGTAGCCCAGTCCGGTCACGCCGGCGCCAAACGCGCCTTGCGCTGCATCCAGATAGCGGCTTGCAAACGCATTGGCGTCCACCGGGTTCGAGGTCGAGTAGAGCGCGTCGAAGTGGTTCTTGCCTTGCGTGTACCCGGCCTTGGCCGAGACGTGCCATTCGCCGAGATCACCTTCGTAGTCGACGCCGATATTGCCAAAGCGGATGTGGCGTCCGTTCGCGAGGTCACCCGTCTGGACTTGCGTCTGCCCGGCTCCGTCACGGTAGCGAATGTTCACCGCGCGCAACTGATCGGTGTCGAGCGTGCCGGTGAAGTAGTCGAGGTAGCGGTCGAGGCTGCGCGCCGGATCGTTCGGATCCGCCGTCGGGATCGAGAGATAGAAGATGTTGTGGTCGTTGGTGTACTGGCCCGAGACCTTGATCGAACCGTTGTCGAAGTCATGCACGATGTTCGCGCGCACCTGGCCGCCCTTGTCGGCGGGGAAGCCGCTGTCACGGTAGCCTTCGTTCTGGCGCAGGGAACCGCCGATGGCATAGTAGGTGTCTTCACTCAGGGGACCGGACTGGAAAGCGTCGAGGCGGTAGAGGCCGGTAGTGCCCAGCGTCACTTGCGCCTCGCCTTCGGGGGTGGCGCTGCCGGTGCGGGTGATGACGTTCGCGATGGCCGCCGCGATATAATTTCGCTGTGTCAAAAAAATGAAAGCGGATAGCTCTAGCGGCGCATTCGCCATGCCCGCGTATCCTTGCTCCATGACGACGATCTGGCCCGCCCGGAAATTGTCCGTGGCCGGGCAGATGATGGACGCCTTCGCCCTTCTCAGGGAATGGATGCAGCATTCCTCGCAGGGCAGGGGCAAGGCAAGCCAATTCCCGTGCCCCGTACGCCACCCGACACCTCCCATCGTCGACGGCGGATCATCAAACGATTTGCGCGAAAAGCCCCGAAGTGGTCGAACATTCAAAGGTTGTTCAATATGTTTTGCCAAATGCTGTGACATCGGCAGATGTTCGGCATTAGGCTTCACCCAAGGGCGCAGCCTGCGTTCGTAAACGGGAAAAGGCAAAGGGTTTGGCCGAGGAACGACCTGGAGGCAAATTGTCGGCGCGCAGCAAGGTTGACGATCACGACTGGGTTCGTGTTGCCGGTGACGCGCTTGCACGCCGGGGCATCGAGGCGGTTCGCGTCGAACGTCTCGCCAAGCAACTGGGCATCAGCCGAGGCAGCTTCTACTGGCATTTTCCCAGTCGCGACGCCCTGCTGGCGCGTCTTCTCGACGATTGGCGATCGTCCTCGACACTGGCGATCATCGCCCGCCTCGAGACGACCGGTTCGTCACCGCATGTCCGTCTGCGCGCGCTTCTGAGGATTGCGTTCGAGCGCACAGAGGAAGATCGCACCCTGACCACCGAGCTCGCGATCCGGCAATGGGGGCGCACCGATCCAAGGGCGCGCAAGGCGCTGGAAGAGGTCGACAGGCTGCGCCTGGGATACTTTACGAAGTTGTTCGAGGAGATGGATTTCTCCCCCGAAGAAGCACGTATCCGTTCCGCTCTTGCCAACAGTTTCATGCGGGTGGCCCCGTCCTTTCCGGACAGCCGCGGGCTCGAAGACCTGGATGCCGCCCTGGCCTGCCTGACGCGTCCGCTTACGACACCCTAGAGGGCACAGGCCACTTTTCGCTGCACATCCGCCCGATATCCGAGCTCGCACGGCACGCCTTCCCCGCGTGTCGCATGGCGCGGCTCAGCCCCCCCTTTTCCGCATCGCAATTTATCCATTTACATGGTCTGCATTCGAACACATACAGGTCTGTATGTAACGCCGACAAGGGAACGTCGATTCCCACGCGGCAACATGGGAGAGTGCAGACATGGCTGGATCATCAGCTCTGGAGGATGGCGCCGCCGCGCAGTTCGACATCAAGCGCAGCGCAGCGGCCATGGCGGGATGTCCGGTTTCAGGAGCGGCCGCCGAATATACCCCGTTCGACCGACCCTTCATCGATGACCCCTACCCCTTCTTCGCGCGTGTGCAGAAGGAAGAGCCGGTCTTCTACAGCCCCGAAATCGACTACTGGGTGGTAACGCGTTACGAGGATGTGCGCGACATATTCCGCGATCCGGCAACATGGAGCGCCGCGATTACGCTCAGCGCGGTAACCCCGATGTCCCCGCAGGTCCTGCAACGGCTTCGCGAAAGCGGGTTTCGCATGAATCCCGTTCTCACCAATCTCGATCCGCCGCAGCACGCCCGTATCCGCAAACATGCGACCAATGCCTTCAGCACCAAGCGTGTCGCCGCTGCAGAGCCCTGGATACGCCGCCTCGCGGACGATTTCATCGACAGGCTGCTGGCCAAGCCAGTCGATCCGGACGGGCATCGCCACGCCGACATGGTCAGCGAGTTCGCCTACGATCTGCCCGCGCACGTCGGCATGCGTTTTGTCGGCATCCCGGATGATCGCGTGCCCGACGTCAAGGCCTGGACCGCGAACCGCGTGAGCTTGACCTGGGGGCGCTGCACCGAAGAGGAGCAGCTCGACGAAGTCGAAGGTCTCATCGCGATGTGGAAGTTCTGCGAGGACCACGTCGCGGCGATGATGGAGAAGGACGAGGACAGCTTTCTGGGCCATCTCGTTAGCTGCCACCGCGCCAACCCGCAGGACCTGACAATCAACGAGATCGAGAGCATGCTGTTCACGATGATCGTGGCCGGGCACGAAACGACCTCGAACGTGATGGCCAGCGCCTTGCTCACCCTGCTGCAGGACAGGCACCTGTGGGAGCGCCTTGTCGCCGATCCGTCGATCATTCCGCAGGCGGTCGAGGAAATGCTGCGCTACAGACCCTCGGTGATCAGCTGGCGACGGGTGGCAACGCGCGAAACGCAACTGGACGGACACACGATCCCGGAAGGAGCTCGCATCCTTCTCATGATCGCGGCCGCGAACCACGACCCCACCCAATTTCCGGAGCCCGAGAAAGTCGATCTGTGCCGCGCCAACGCGTCCCGACACTTCGCCTTCGGCCACGGTGTCCATCTGTGCGTGGGCGCAGGGCTGGCCCGGCTCGAACTGAAGGTGTTCCTCGAACAACTGGTCGCGCGCATGCCCGGCATGAAACTCGATCCCTCGCAGACATTCGCGTACCCCTCGAGTCTCTCGTTCCGGGGGCCAATCCGGCTCAGCGTGCATTGGTGAGGATCGCCCTCAGGCTTAGGTCCTGACGGCATCACACAGGTAGCAGCGGCTTTGTGCAGGCTCCCCGAGGTGGGCAAATTCTCGATGAAAAGCAGGCACTTGCCCGCTGATTCTGGCTAGCGAAGCGGGTACCTCATTCGGCGCTACGTCGAGACGAGGAACCCGCTTCGACAGGCGCAAAAGGCGATCCCTCTGCGTCCCCGAACCGTAGATCTGCCCTGCCCATCCGCCTTCCTGGCGGGGATATCCAGCGCCATCTCCTTGGGAAGGCATGGAAGTATCGCGCTTCAGACCCAAAGGCCGGGCGCGTGCGGAGCCGCCCCTGTTCCGCTCCACTCCAGCCCCCCATCAAAATATGCAACGACGTTGCATTTTGTCTTGCTGAACGCGCATCCTTGTCCTAATCAGCTCCCACAAAACAGCAAAAGCGTTCCACTTAATGTGGACGATACCAATTGAGGAGGATGTCTATGGATACCCGCAAATTCCCGCGTCTGGGGATTACGCTCCGGCGCGCCATGCTGGGCGCAGCCGCGCTTTCAATCAGTTCCACCGCGTTCGCACAGAGCGGGACCCCGGATGAGACCCTGCCCCAGTCCGTAGGCAACGAACCAGCTGGCGAGGCCATCATCGTGACCGGCTCGCGCATCGCGGCGAGCGGGTTCAGCGCCCCCACCCCGATCACCGCGCTCGATCAGGAGCAGCTCATCGAGGCCGCCCCCTCGACGATGGCGGACGCGCTGCGCACATTGCCAGCCCTCACCAACACCTCGGGCCCCCAGAGCAATTCGGGCACGACCAACGGGGGCCAGAGCTTCCTCAACCTGCGTTCGCTCGGCCGTGAGCGGACGCTGACGCTGCTCGACGGTCGCCGCATGGTGCCCAGCGCCCTGACCGGCAGTGTCGATGCCAACCTGATTCCCTCGGCCCTGATCCAGCGGGTGGACATCGTGACCGGCGGCGCTTCGGCCGCCTATGGTTCGGACGCCGTCGCGGGCGTGGTGAACTTCGTGGTCGACAAGCGCTTCGAAGGGGTCAAGCTCGACGCGCACTACGGCCTCACCGAACACGGCGACAACAAGGAATTCAAGGCCACGGGCGCCTACGGCACGTCCTTCGCCGACGGGCGCGGGCACTTCGAAGTGGCGGGCGAGTACTACGACACCAAGGGCGTGGAGCCGATCGACCGCAAGTGGTCACGCCAGGGCAACACCTTCATCAACGGCCCGGCAGGCGGACCGACCCGCATAATTTCTTCGGACGTTCTCTCGGTGGGCACCGTGGGCGGCATGATCCTCAACGGCAACGGCGGAACCGCAGACGCCAACGCGGCGCTGGGCGGCATCCAGTTCCTGCCCGATGGTTCGATGGCCCCCTACGATTTCGGCAGCTACCGCGCCGGTAGCCAGCAGATCGGCGGCGATGGTGTGAACACCGAGCTTTACCAGGCGCTGGCGCGTCCGATGTCGCGCCTGAACTTCTACGGCCGTACGCAGTACGAACTTGCGCCGGAGGTGACGCTTTTCGCCGAAGGTCTCTTCGGGCGCAGCCGCACGACCTATGCCAACGGCGCCAACCGCCACCAGATCGGCAATCCCCTGACCATCCAGGCCGACAACGCCTTCCTCCCGGACGAGATCCGCGACCAGATGCTGGATACCGGCGTCACCTCGCTGACGTTCCTGCGCCATTCGCGCGACCGCGGGCTGGTGACGACGCGCAACAACGCGACGACCTATCGCATCGTGGCGGGCGCCGAGGGCGACGTGTCGGGATGGCACTGGGAAGCCTACTACCAGCGCGGGCAGAGCAAGCAGGACAACGACATCTTCAACATGGAGAATGTCCCGCGCTTCCTGCAGGCCGTCGACGCGGTGGAGAGCAACGGACAGATCGTGTGCCGTTCTTCTCTCGCAAATCCCGCGAATGGCTGTGTCCCGTTCAATCCGTTCGGCGCAAACGCCCCTTCCGAAGCCGCGCTCGACTATGTCCTGGGCACGAGCCACTCGGTCTCCAAGCTGACGATGGACAACTTCGCCCTGAACGCTTCGGGCACGCTGTTTGAAGGCTGGGCAGGCCCGATCTCGGCCGCCGTCGGTGCGGAGTACCGCAAGGAGCGAGCCAATGTCACCTCGGACATCGATTCGCAGAACTTCGCCTGGATCTTCGGCAACCCGCAGCCCTGGAGCGGCGGCTATTCGGTCAAGGAAGCCTTCCTCGAACTGCAGGCTCCGCTGCTGCGCGACGTGGCGTTCGCACAGGAACTCGACATCAACGGCGCGGTTCGCGTGACCGACTATTCGACCAGTGGCTCGATCGCGTCGTGGAAGGCCGGTTTCAGCTGGGTCCCCTTCGAGGGGCTGCGCATTCGCGGCACCCGCTCGCGCGACATCCGGGCCGCGAACGTGAATGAACTGTTCAGCGCCGGCCGTCAGTTCACGGCTTCGGTGACCGATCCGTTCAACAACAACGTGCTGGTGCGCGGCATTCCCAACATCGCGGGCGGCAACCCCGACCTGCGGCCCGAGATCGCCAACACCCTGACGCTCGGCGCGGTAATTCAGCCGATCCAGGTGCCCGGGCTCTCGATGTCGGTGGACTTCTACAACATCAAGATCCGCAACGCGATTGTGACGATCACGCCGCAGCAGGTGGTCGACCAGTGCTTTGGAGGCAATGACTTTGCCTGCAACCTGACCGAACGCGACGCTGGCGGCAATCTCACCACGATCTTCGGCACCCCGATCAACCTCTCCTCGCAGCAGGCCCGGGGCCTCGACTTCGAGGTCTCCTACCGCACCTCCGTCGGCGATCTCATCGGTCCCGACACCCAGCTTTCGGTGCGCACGCTGGCGAGCTATCTCGACAAGCTGGAGAACGTCGTTCCCGGGTCGCCACCGATTGATCGCGCGGGCGAGGTAGGTCTGAACGGCACCCCGCACTGGGGTGGCAACATGCAGATGCGCCTGAGCAGCGAAACGCTGGGCTTCTTCATGCAGGGCCGCCTGATCGGTGGTGGAGCCTACGACAACACCCGCACTTCGGCGGATCTCAGCCTGACGAAGATCGACCCGATCTTCTATCTGGACACCCAGATCTCCTACAAGCTGCCGGTCCTCGACCGCGGGGTGGAGCTGTTCCTCGACGTGCGCAACCTGCTCGACAAGGATCCGCCGATCGCTCCGGCTGCCGCCAATATCGCGATGGCCACCAATTCGTCGGTCTACGATCTTGTCGGCCGCAACTTCCGCTTCGGCGTGCGGGTCCGTTACTGATCCGCAAAGCTGGCGGCGGTCCGCCGCGCAAGGCCTGCCAAGGCCACGCGCAGCGGACCGCTCCGGCACACCTGCGGCCTGTGAGTCCACTGGGGGCACAGGCCGCCATTCGTCCTTCACCAACGCGCGGGAGACGCCCTCTTGTCCGATCGGTTCGCCCTGCGCGATCTCTCGTGCGAACGGCGCGGCTTTCTTCGCAGCCTGTGCACGGGCGCGTCTCTCGCGGCCCTGGGATCTGGCCCCCTCCTCGCAGGCTGCGCCAAGGATGCCGGGCGCGTTCCCTATTCGTCGGCGCGGCGGGGGCCGCGCTTTGCCGTCCCCGCCGATGCCTGCGACAGCCATATTCACATTCTCGACCCGCGTTTTCCCGCCCGGCCGGGCTGGCCGGGCTCGCCTGTCGGCGAGGCGACGGTCGCCGCCTACCGGCGCTTCCAGGACCGGATCGGCACGCGTCGGACCGTTATCGTCACACCCTCCACGTACGGGACCGACAATCGCGCCACGCTTGATGCCCTGCGCCAGATGGGCGGTCAGGCGCGCGGGGTCGCCGTGATCGACTGCGATGCTGCGCCTGCGCGCGCCGAGCTTGCGGCCATGGCACAGGCCGGCATCTGCGGGCTGCGCGTCAACTTCGTATCCCCGCAGGTCTGGGGCCGCACGGACACGGCCCGTCTGCACGCGACGGCCCGCCTTGCGCAGGAGATGGGCTGGCACATCCAGATCTTCGCGCGGGCCAGCCAGATCGCCGCGATGGAACAGCACCTTGCCGCGCTCCCCGTACCCCTGGTGATCGACCATCTGGGCTTTGTCACTCCGCAAGAGCCAGGGGCGCCCGAAGGCCATGGTGCCGTCCTGCGTTTGCTGGGTAACGGGCGGACCTGGGTGAAGCTCTCCGGGGCCTATATCGCCAGCGGCGAAGGTGCACCCGCCTATGCGGATCTCGCCCCGATAGCCCAAGCCTTTGTCGCCCTGGCACCCGACCGGCTCGTGTGGGGTTCGGACTGGCCCCATCGCGGCCACGAGAACGATCTGCCCGACGATGCCCGCCTGCTCGACCTGCTGGATGGCTGGGCGGGCGATGCACGCACGCGCGATGCCATTCTCGTCGGCAATCCGGCGCAGCTCTACGGTTTCAGCTGACCGTCTCCAGCCATTTTCCGACAGAGGCAGGAGGCGCGAGGCCACGGCAACAGGAGGAAGGCTCAGGACATGAGGTTGGAAAACAGGATGGCGCCGCGCACGCCCCGCGCGGCGAGGCGGCTCGCGGGCTCGCTGCTTGCGCTCGCACTAGCGCTTGCGGGATCGAGCGAAGGCAGCGCTGAGGCGGTTCAGGAGACGCCCCGCACCCTGCCCGAGACCGTGCGTGCGCGGCTTGCCGAGGTCGATGCGATCGCTGGCACGGATCCCCTCCTCAGGGCCTTGCGCAACTACCACTGCTACTATGTCGATCCCGTCGCGGCGCCGTTTCGCCCCTCGGTGATGGACGAGACCGACTTTCTGTACGGGACGCCGGTTCTCGATGACGTCTATTACCTGGGCTATCTCAACCTCGCGGTCTATGCGATCCGGACGTCCGAAGGGCTGGTGCTGGTCGATGGCGGAGGCACGGCCGCGCAGGGGCAGAGGATCCTCGACTGGATGGCCTCGGCAGGCTTTGCGCCCTCGGACCTGCGCTGGATCATCCTGACCCACGAACACGCCGACCACATCGCCGGAGCCCAGGTCCTTCGCGCCGCAACCGGCGCGCGCATCGCGGTGAGTGCAGCCATGCTGACGAATGGGCAGATGCCCGATGGCCTGGGCACGCCCGATCTCGCGGTGAGCGCGCGCCAGGAGCTTCAGGTCGGAACGCGCCAGTTGGTCCTTCTCCCGACGCCAGGGCACACACCGGGCACGCTGTCGCTCTTTGCCCCGGTCCATGCCGAGGGCCAGGCGCACATGGCCGCATTCTGGGGCGGCAAGGGGATGCGGCCCTCGCCCGAGAATCTGCGCACGATGCTGGCATCGCTGGACGCCTTCCGGGCCGAAGCCGAGCGGCTGGGCGCGGACGTTCCCCTCAACACCCATGGCTGGGGCGACGCGACGATCTCGCGGCTTGTCGATTCCATTCTCGCGCCCGGCCTGCCCAACCGCTTCGTGCTTTCGCCCGCCCGCAACGCGGCAAACCTGGAAATGCTGCGATTGTGCACCGAGGCCTATCTCGACAAGGTCGTGGCCGAACAGAACGCCGGGGCCCCGCCCCGCGAATCCTGACGTCAGGTTCGCCCTAAAAGGGATGGCGGGACCCGAAGCGCCGCCTGCCAATCGGCAGGGGAAACTTCGGGTCCCGCCATCAGGGTGGGTTCAGGGGAAAGATCTTGCCTCAGGCCATCCGGGTCAGGCCAACAGGGGGTGGCCACCTGCTCGGGGCATTCAGAATGTGGCGATAGGATTGACGGTCGCACCGGTTCCCGCCTTCACGCGGATCGGGGCCACCGTGAACAGGAACGTGGTGCGCTTCAGGCGCTCGGCGGTCTGTGCCAGCGCGTCGAGATCGGCGTTGTCGAGCAGCGGCATGCCGAGCGTGACCAGCGCGAAGTTGTGCGCGGGCAAGTAATCGTCGGGGTTGGTGATCTGGGAACTTGCGGGGATCGGAACGACGCTCAAGGCGGATTCACTGCCGAGCATGGCAATGTTGCGATCATGCATCCAGGGAATGACCGAGGCGTCGAGCCCGGCCGCCGACTTTGCGATGTCCCACTTCCCCTTTGCGCGCTCGCGCGCCCAGCGTCCGGTCCGCACGAACACCGCGTCCCCGGAGCGGATGGTGACCCCGCTGCGCTTCTCCCAGGCCTCGAGATCGGCGACCGTTACCGGCGTGCCCGGTTCCAGCCATTCCACGCCCTTGAGCGCAGGGATGTCGATCAGAACCCCGCGGGTAAAGACACCGTCCGCAAAGGCCGCGATGTCTCCCCGCGCAAGGCCGCTGTCCATCTTCACGTTCTCGAGCGCGGAGAAGCCGTTGTACATCTTCCCGTCGTGGAAGTGGTGGCCGAAGGCATCGAAATGCGTCTCGGTGTAGCCATGCGCAACGATGGAAAGCCTGTCGGTCGCGCCGGTCATGCGCGCGGGCGGGCCGGACAGCATGCGCTGGACAACCGCAGCGCGCGGTTCGGGGCCTTGCGCATCGGGGGCGACATGAACCGGCACGATCTCGCGCTCCAGCGAGACGGAAATGCCCTCGCGCACCTCGCGCGCGGCCGCCACGCGCACTTCTGGGGTGATGAGATTGAGCGTGCCCTTCTCGTCCTCAGCCCCCCACCGGCCCCAGTTGGAGAGCGTCTCCTTCCAGGTGTCCAGCTGCTCTTGCGAGACGGGAGGGGCGCTGGCCGGCGCGGAGGCCGCAGCCGAAAGGGCGCTTGTGCTCGCAAGGGCGACGACGAGGGCTGTACCCAGGATGGTGCGCATGGCGGTAATTCCTTCAGGACTTCGCGCGCGGAGATTGCTGTTCCGGCGCGCGCGGCAGGTGGATCGGACGGGGAAGCCCTGGTGACTACTTGGCTGGCGCGGGATGCGTCTGGTCCCAGACCATCTGGTCGATATCGGCGCTGAGGCACGCGCGGAACAGGGCATCGTAGCGGATCACGCCCTCGCGACCCACTACATAGGGATTGGGCTCCCCGGCCTTGCGCTCCGCCAGCTGCGCGATCCGCGTCAGCCCATCATCGCCCACCGTGTGGTTGGACAGGATCACGTCGGCTTGCATGCGGTCGGTCTCTTCGGAGAAATGCTGCAGCCCCTCGAGAAACTGCACGTAGTCCTCCATCTTGCGCGGCTTGCCCTGCCCTCCGAACAGCGCGGCAACATGGGGCGTGCCCTTGTCGCTCACCGGAAAGACGAACGAGAGCGTGCCTGCGGTGTGTCCGGGGGTGAGATAGGCAGTCACCGTGCGCCCGCCCAGCGTGATCTGCTCCCCATCGGAAATGTCGAAATCGCCTTCGCCGCGCGGCGGCATGCGGCCGTAGATCGAATCGCCGTCCCAGTCCGCCGTGCTGGCGCCGATGCGCGCGCCCGAGATCGACTTCAGGTACGGTGCCCCGCCGAAGTGATCGAGATGGTTGTGGCTCACGATGATGATGCGGATGCGCCTGGGGTCGAGGCCCACCTGCTCCATGTGCCGCACGATGATGTTGCGCGCGTCTTCCTCGTTGGTCAGCGCGTCGAGCAGGATGATGCCCTCGTCGGTGTCGATGGCCCAGATGTTGTTGGCATCATCGCCGATCGAATAGACCCCGTCGAACACTTCCATCGGCTGCGGGACAGGCGCCTTGATCGAGGTTCCCCCGCGCGGGTACTTGCAGCGGTAGGCAAGCGTGACCGGCCACATCCCGTTGCTCGCCTGTGCGGCCAGCGCGGCGTAGGCCTTGGCACCCGGCGCGGTGTAGAGCGCGCTCTGCGCCATGTCCTCGACCGTATGGATTTCCGGTCGTCCGCCATTGGGGGTGTCGGCCTTGGAGCTGTCGACCTTGCCCTGGCGGGAAGGCGGGATCACACGATCGGAAAGCGCCCGCTCCTGCGCGGCCAGAGGCAGCGGAGAGATCGATCCCAATGTGGTCCCGGCAAGGGCGGCCAGCCCGAATGCTCTCCAAAGCCGACGTGCGGGCCGCACCGGCGCTGAAAACCTGATCACGATTATTCCACTCCCATTTTCGTGCGAAGGCACCATCGGTTAAACGAAATATCGTTCCGACTTTTTCGAACCTATCGCGCTGAAACAGATGTCAGACAGAGCGGAATATGTCAAATTTGCAATGGCGTTTTATTTTAATGACCAAGCGCCAACGCAAACCCCACCCTTCTTGGCAGTGGCCTCCGCGCGGGACCTTGTTTGAACAGGCCGGACGGGAGGGGCACCAGGCGCAGGACCATTCGCAATGGTCAGGCCTGCCCAGAAGCGATAGCGCCCCGATCTCGCCGCGAAGGAGGCGTTATGCGCCCGCGTTCTTGACGGACTGCAGGAACGCCTGTTCTCCACCTAGCTGGCGGCTCAACTCCTGCGCGGCGGACAGCATTTCCGAGGCAAGGCTTTCCGCCCGCGCCGCATCGAAGCGGTTGCAGGGCCCTGCCAGGACAAGCGCGCCAAGCAAGGAACCGCCGCTCTGAAACACCGGCACGGCAAGCGAGGCGGCATAGGGGTCCGAAGCGCCGGTCGTGTAGATCGGCAGCGCGGGTGTGCGGTGGTCGGCACCGGTGTCCGCGAAGGTGCGCAACACGATGGCCGACGATGCCTGATCCATGGCGCGGATCTCACCAGGTTGCTTGTGCACGCCAAGCTGATGGGGCGAATTCACCCTGTACTGGCAGAGGCGGTAGCTTCCGTGCCGGATGTAGATCGAAGCCGTCTCCCCCGATATGTCGACGAGAGACTGCAGGATGGGCATGACGTAATGCTCAACATGCATGGATTCGTTGTAGATGAGATTGAGGCGCGCGATCTCGGGGCCGAGGCGGTAATCGCCGGCGACATCCTTCACGAGGTAGCTGTGGTCGATGAGCGAGGCCGACAGCCGCAGGGCCGTGCTCTTTACAAGCCCCGTGCGCTTCGCGATCTCGGCCAGGGAAAGGGCATCGTCGCCACGCTGGAAGCAGGAAAGGATAGTGAGGAAACGGTCCGCGCTTGCACGCCCCGGAGCCTGCTTGGTGTCGCTGTCAGCATTCATACTCAGGATGTAGGGCCGGTCGCGAACAATGTATAGACCGTACGCGGCAGTACAGGTTCGCGTGGTGGATGAATGCGCCCATGGAGCACGGGCAAGGTGGAATGGGGGACGGCAGGCAAATCCACGCAGGACTTGAAGCCTTGCTCGAACCCCAGATCCAGAGCGTGTCCCACCACACGCAGCAACCCTGCGCAGCGATGGGAGCAGGGGCGCACACGCGCCCGGCCATGGCGCAAGGCTTGGCCGGGCGCCTGTGCGCGGGCCTCAGACGCCTTCGCAGCCGAGGCGCTTGAGTGTTTCATCCACCCAGGCGCGCGGGTTTTCACCGCGCGCGATCTTTTCCAGTTGCGCGGTCTCAGCGGCATGCTTGGCGCTGGCCTTGGTGTAGATGTCTTCGGCATCGTCCATCGCGACGCAGATCAGTCCGTCATCGTCGCCCAGCAGCAGGTCACCGGGATTGATGACCATGCCGTCGATCGCGATCGGCACGTTCACTTCGCCAGGGCCATCCTTGTAGGGGCCGCGATGGGTCACACCTGCCGCAAAGACCGGGAAGGAGCTTGCCCGGATCGCGGCAGCATCGCGGATCGCGCCCCAGATGACGATGCCGGCAATGCCGCGCGATTCGGCGTGGGCGGTCATCATCTCACCGATGAGGGCGTTGGTCAGGTGCCCCGCACCGTCGACCACGACGACGTCGCCTGGCTGCGCGATGTCGAGCGCCTTGTGCAGCATGAGGTTGTCGCCCGGGCGCGCCTTGACCGTGACGGCCGGGCCCGCAAGGACACCGCCGGCATGCATCGGACGCAAACTCGCCCCGCCTGCAAAGATGCGCCCCATCGCATCGCTGACATTGGCGACGGGGAGCTGCGAGAAACGCTGCACCACATCGGCAGGGACGCGGCGCTCAACGGGTAGGACTCGAAAGCCGATGCTCATGATGTACTCCTTGGATCAGGTCGGAAAGGGAGGCGGCAAGGCCTTGTCGAAAGGCGAAGACCGCTGAAGTTCTGGAAGGTGCCCTGTGCGGCACCCGGAACAGGATCGGGTTCAGGGTTCGATGGGATCTGCCTGAGGCCAGGCGCGGATCCTGGAGGGGATAACTTTGACATATTGGAACGCCAGTGCAGCATAATTGCACTGCCAGGTGATTTGGACAGGTTGACGGCGGGCGAAGTTGACCATCTGCACCCTCACGCGTCAATGGCGGGCACGGGCCGACTACACCGATCCAGCGCGCCCCTCGCCGCGTTGCGGCCATGGCCCGCCCCCGCAGTCCGGCAATGCGCCGAAACATGGCCACACTCCCTAATTTTTCAGTTATTCCAGACAAGGTTCGGGCGGATCGATTGCCGCGTAAGGGCGCGAGGGAGGCCGTGCCCGACATCTCGAACGCACGCCTGCCTGGCGGCCAATCCTCTACCCATTTCATCGCATTATCCCTGGATTCAGCGCTTGCGCAGATCGCCTTTGACTGTAGCGCCCACAGGCCTATTTGCAACATCATTATGAAACGCCGTTGCGTTTTAATGTTTGCGCGCTATGGTCCCCCCAACAACGCGGTTCGGCCGCAGGAATTTTTGAGGATCGAGGATCATCATGCCACAGCACGCCACCCTCATTATCGGCGGGGAAATTGCGCCGAATGCGGCAGCCTATGCAGTGGAGAGGCGAATCGCGCTGGCGCTGTGCAAGCCCTATCCCAGCGAAGACGAACTCGTTGAAGCCGCGAATGCGATTGCCGCAGAAGCGCTCCTGCTGCGCATGGGCTCGATCTCACGTTCGGCCATCGAGCGGATACCGACCCTCAAGGTCATCGCAAAGCACGGGGTTGGCTATGACAGCATCGATACGGTGGCGGCCGCCGAAAACGGCGTGATCGTCGTGGTTGCAGGCGGCGCCAATTCGTTATCCGTGGCCGAGCATGCGCTTGCCCTGCTGCTGAGCGTCGCGCGGTCCACGGCCTGGCTCGATCGCCGCGTGCGCGAGGGGCATTGGGACAAGTCCCGCCACGCAGGCATCGAAATCTCGGGCCGATCGATCGGCTTGATCGGACTGGGCGCGATCGGTCGGGAGTTCCTGCGCCTGCTTGCCCCCTTTGACATGACCGCGCGGATCTACGACCCCTATCTGCTACCGGATCAGGTCCCCGAGGGTGCCCAGCGCGTCGCTTCCATTCCCGAACTCCTGCGGCAAAGCGACATTGTCAGCCTGCACTGCCCCCTGACGGACGAGAACCGGCAATTCCTCGATGCCGATGCCTTCGCGATGATGAAGCGCGAGGCCATCCTCATCAACACCGCACGCGGAGGGCTTGTCGACCAGAGCGCACTGCTGGAGGCCCTGAAGACCGGAGCGATCTTCGGTGCAGGCCTCGACACCTTCGCGCAGGAGCCGACCACGGCCACGGACCCGCTCTGGGAGCTGCCCAACCTTGTGGTGACGCCGCATGTCGGTGCGAACACGCAGGAAG
This sequence comes from Novosphingobium mangrovi, assembly GCF_022818885.1. Classification (NCBI taxonomy): domain Bacteria; kingdom Pseudomonadati; phylum Pseudomonadota; class Alphaproteobacteria; order Sphingomonadales; family Sphingomonadaceae; genus Novosphingobium; species Novosphingobium mangrovi. Next base: position 36,074 of record NZ_JALHAT010000020.1, read on the forward strand.
CACGCACGCGGGTCGGGATGAGCTGCATCGCACAGATCGCGGATTTCCTCGAGGAGGGCATCATAGCCCCCCGCAATCACGTGAACGCGGTTGCCATGAACATGCCCTAATCGGCAAAGCAAAACCGGAAGCGCCGAGGTCATCGGCCTCGCGACTTCGAGAATGAGAGCGCCTGCAGGCGCCACATAATCAAGATGGAGAGATGCATGGGTTCCGAGGGCGCAATCGAAGCGCAAGTGATGCGCAAGGTAATGTGGCGGCTGCTGCCGTTCCTGATGCTGTGTTACCTCATGGCGTTCATAGATCGAACGAATGTGGGCATGGCATCCTTGCAGATGAATGCGGACATCGGACTTAGCAGCACGGTCTTTGGCTTTGGTGCAAGTCTGTTCTTCGTGGCCTACTTCCTGATGGAGGTCCCCAGCAACCTGATGCTGCAGAAGGTCGGGGCACGGTACTGGATTGCCCGGATCATGATTTCCTGGGGACTGGTGTCCACCGCGATGTCGCTGGTCTGGAACGCGGAATCGTTCTACGTCATGCGCTTCGCGCTGGGTATTGCCGAAGCCGGTTTCTTCCCCGGCATCATCCTCTATCTGACTTACTGGATGCCGCCGGGCTATCGCGGCCGTACGCTGGCCCTCTTCGCGTTCGCCATTCCGGTGTCCAGCTTCATCGGTTCACCACTCTCCGGCCTGCTTCTGGCAATGGATGGCATTGCAGGTCTGCGCGGCTGGCAGTGGCTGTTCATTCTGGAGGGCTTGCCCACCGTCATGCTGGGCGTGGCCTGCCTCAAGATGCTGACCGACCGGCCGGACGACGCCTCCTGGCTCGACGACGAAGAGAAAGCCTGGCTCAATTCGGCTCTCGCGGCGACGGGTTCGAGCAAGCCGCTGGTTCATGGCTCGGCCTGGCGTCTGGCCGTGACGCCGGCATTCTGGGCCATGGTGATCGCCTGTTCGGGCGCCTCTGCGGCCGGTAGCATGCTGAGCGTGTGGCAGCCGCAGCTCCTGAAATCCTTTGGCCTGACGGATCTGCAGACCGGCCTCGTCAATTCGATCCCTTACGGCATCGCCTCGGTTGCGATGATCCTGTGGGGGCGCAACTCGGACCGCACCAACGAACGGCGCTGGCACACCGCCCTGCCGCTCATGCTCATTACACTCGGGGCGGTTGGCACGTTCGTCGTGACAGGGCTCGTCCCGACAGTGATGCTGCTCACATTCGTGCTGGTCGGGGCCTACTGCTTCAAGGGACCGTTCTGGAGCATGGCATCGACCTGGCTTTCGGGCAGCACCGCGGCCGCGGGCATTGCGGCCATCAATGCGACGTCCAACCTCATCGGCGGGGGCCTGATGGTCAATGCCTACGGCTTCATCCACGAGGCAACGGGAAGTTATATGCTTGCCCTGATGCCGTTGGCAGGCCTGACCCTGATGAGCGCCGCCGCTGTCATCTATGTCGGCCGGACCGCCAAAAAGCAGCCGGTGCCCCTGCGCGTCTGAGACATCGCACAGCCTCGACGGAAGATCGCCTGGAACCTGGGCGCCTTCCGGAAAGGAGCTTTGCGCCTTGACGGCAATCCTCCCCCATTGCCCAGGAACACGCCTGCTGCGCCGACACAGGCGATGACCATGCTACATGCGCAGGACTGGCTTGATGACTTCGCCGCTCTCCCTAGGCTCAGGATTTGTTGATCGGAACCAGACGAGTACGGTGGCAGCGACAGGGGCCCATGAGCACGCCTGTGAGGCAAGGGTTATTCATTTGTCCAAAAAAGGGTCTGACGATTCCCTGCCCCCTGTCTGACGGCGGTCATTCTCGTGTCCCAGGTCGGCATTGTAGGCGCTACTCGGGCCGACACCTTCCGACTTGGCCGAGGGCTACGGCAAGGCCGAGGTACCTGTATCGCCCGCCATAGCGCAATGAGGGACTGCAAAGCTCGAAAGACGTTCCGTATCGCACCCGATACGACAAGAATGGAAGCCCGACATCCAAGCCCCACAATCGCAGGGCCGGCGATGGTCCACCCCATCGCCGACCCCGACTGTCGTGCGCCCGTGCTCGGCGGGCGTCAGAAGCTGTAGCGGACCGTGCCAAGGACCGTGCGCGGATCGGTCATGAAGCGCGGGTTGACGACCGAGAAGCCGAAGCCGGTCTGCCAGTTGATCTGGTTGAACAGGTTTTTGCCTGCCACCTGGAATTTCCAGGGCCCGATATCGTACCCCACATAACCGTTGACGATCTGGGTGGAATCGACCGCCCCGATGCCCAGGTTATCGGCGGTCGAGAAGTAGGCATCGCGGAAATTCGCGTCCGCGCCGAACTTCACCGTGCCCTCGCCCAGATCGAAGTTGTAATCGAAGCCGATCGTCGCCTGATAGTCGGGCAGGAACGGCGGAACATTGCCCGTGAGCGACGCGCCCTCGGGTACGTTGCGGTACTTGCCGTCGTTGAGCGAGCCGTTACCCCAGATCTGCAGACCCAGCACCGGCTTCCAGGCAATCTCCGCCTCGATGCCCTTGATCGTGAGATCGTAGTTCTCGATCAGGAACCCGCCATCGCCCAGGCTGACCGATTCCTGGCGATCCTGGACCTTGTTGACGAAGCCCGAGACGGCCAGGCGCAGCGTCCGGCCAAGGTCCGTCTTGAGGCCCACTTCGAAGGCGTCGGTCGTCTGCGGACGGAAGGCCGCGGCAAGCTGGGCCGCGGTCGAGGCCAGGCCGTTGTAACCGCCCGACTTGAAGCCGACCGAGTAGGAGCCATAGACCAGAAGGTCGGGAAGCGGCGTGAAATTGACGCCCAGCTTCGGGGTGAACTTCTCGTAGTGATCGCGGCTGATCGCCGGAAGACCGTCGATGTCGGCGTTCAACTCCTTGTCTTCGAGCGTGTAGCGGCCACCTGCAATGAAGGCGAGCTCGTCGCTTACGTTGAGAGTGAACTGGCCATAGCCCGCCCAGGCGTCCGTCTTGGCATGGAAGTTGGTGGTGGAGGGCACGAAGAACGTCGTGGTGTCGATCACCTGGTCGCCGTTCTCGTGGAAATAATAGACGCCGATCACGTAGTCGATGAGGTCATCGGCCAGCGAGCCGGTCGCGTTGGTTTCCTGGCTGAACTGCCACTGCTGCGAGATGCTCTCGCGGTCCATGAGCGCAAGCGGGGTATCCCCGTCCATGCCGAGCATGGCAGGGTAGACGCCGCCCGAGAAGTCCTGGCGCCACGCATCGTCAAGCTCGGAATAGGCGGTGATCGAGGTCAGCGTGCCTCCGGGGTAGTTCGCCGTCAGCTTGAGCGAGGCGCCCTTCTGGGTCACCGCGGTATAGGATTCCACAGGCGAGAGCACGGTGCGGTAGGAGCCCGAGAGCGGGGTGATGTTGCCCTCGCCGTCCGTGACCGTGTTGACCGACCACTGGCCGTCGGAATCAAGGTCCATGTAGTACACGTTCAGACGCGCGGTGACGTCGCTGCCCTTGTAGGCAAGGTCGAACATGCCGCCCTGGAAGTCTTCGGCGCCCACCTTCCTGCCGAGCGTCGGGTTGTACTGACGCCCCCCGTCGCGCTTGCGCGCGATGCCGTTGACAGACGCGGCCCATTCCCCGTCCGCGCTGAGCGGAACCGACAGGTAGCCCTTGACGCGGCGCTCGTTCCAGGTGCCGTAGCCCACTTGCGCGGTGCCGGTCAGCACGTCGGCGGGCTGCTTGGTGATGATGTTGATGGCGCCCGCCGACGCATTGCGGCCGTAGAGCACGCCCTGGGGGCCGCGCAGGACCTCGATCCGCTCGATCTCGGCGAAGTCCATCAGCGCGCCCTGCATACGTGCGTTGTAGACATCGTTGACGTAGAGCGCGACTTCGGCCTCGGACATCACATAGCCACCGTCGGTGCCGCCACCGCCACGGATATAGGCCTTGAGACCGGCGGAGCCGCCCGTCACGCCATCAAGCTTGAGGTTGGGCACCAGGCGCGCAACATCGGTCGGTGCCAGGATCTGCCGGGTGGCGATCTCTTCGGGCGAAATCGCGGTGACACTGAGGGGGACGTCCTGCAGGCGCTGCTCGGTGCGCTGCGACGTCACGACGATCTCGTTGAAGCCGTCCTCCTGCTCGCTTTCCTGCGCGATGGCCAGCTGGGGGATAGCGGTGAGCGCCGAGGCCGCAAGCAGCAGCTTGCCGAGAGATACCTTCATAGTTTCCTGAACCTTTTTCGCATTTTTATAAACGCCCGGACGGATGCGCAGGACATCGATTGCATCCCTCGGTGCATCACGGACAGATGCGGAGTGCTCTTGAAGTTGCTCATGCAAGTCATTGTTTTGTAAATATGTTCTCGCCTACCGGATAGTTTGTGGGTGGCGTTCGGCGGTACTCGGGTTTTGAAGGCACGTGCGGCAGGCAACGAGCTGGATCGGTTTTCTGGAGGATGGAGCATCATGGCTGAGCAGGTTTTCGCAGGTCGCACCGTCATCGTGACGGGGAGCGCAGGGGGCATCGGCTCGGCCATCGTCGAGGCCTTTGCCCAAGGCGGTGCCACGGTGATCGCGGCCGATCTCAAGGACAGCGCCGCGACCGCCGGGGAGGTGCCTGACAGCGACAGCAAAGGCCGCATCGTGCGGCATCAACTGGACGTCAGCTGCGAACGCTCCTGGATCGCGCTCATGGACATTGTCGATGCGCAGTTCGGCGGGCTCGATGTGCTGGTCAACAACGCGGGGATCTACCGGCCGAACATCCCCTTCGAGGACATGGAACTGGCAACCTGGCGGGAGCACTTCGCCGTCAACGCCGACGGCACGTTTCTGGGCTGCAAGCATGCGATCCGCCGCATGAAGGCACGCGGCTGCCAGGGCGCGGTCGTCAACATCGGCTCGGGAATGTCGATCTCGGCCAGCCCCACGGGGGCGGCCTATTGCGGCTCGAAGGCCGCCGTGCTGATGACGACCAGGACCGCGGCCCGCGCCGCCGGCCAGTACGGCATCCGCATCAACGCGGTTCTGCCCGGAGCGGTCGAGACGAGCATGCTTATGGGCAACATGACCGGCGATGACGACAAGGACGGCTTCCTTTCCCGCATGGAAAGTTTCAGCGCCCTGGGCAAACTCGCCCATGCAAAGGACATCGCAGACGCCGTGCTTTTCCTGGCCGGAGATCGCAGTTCGGCCATCTCCGGAGTGGCGATCCCGGTCGATGGCGGGGCTATCCCCGGCGCCTGATGGCCAGGGGCCATCGCTACATAGACCTACCCACGAGTCTGATGCCTCAGCCGCAATAGCCGCCCAGGCATATCCATAAAACCCTCACGGGATCGGCGTGCGGTGACCGAACGGGTCCGATGTGGTAGGCTGCGCTCCTCTCCCCGTGGGTGGAGGCGGCCAGCCTCCTCTCCGCGCATGTCTATGGTGCGACATTGGCTCCAGACGAAGCGGGCGATCTTGCTTGCCCTCGTCCTGCTTCTTCTCACGGGCGTGGCAGGGATTGCCGCGTTCCTGTTCGGACGGCCTGCGCCCGTTTGCATCGCGCTTGCCAATTCGCTGACGGGTCCCTCGTCTTCGGCCGGACAGGAGAGCCTTTCGGCGGCACGCATCGCCCTGGCGCAGGCCAATGCGGCCGGAGGTGTGGCAGGGCGCCGGATCGAACTGAAGCTGTTCGACGATACCAGCACCGCAAAAGGCGCACGCGGCGTCGTACGCGAAATCGCCGCGAGCGACTGCGTGGGGGTTCTGGGGCACTATCTCTCCACCGCCTCCCTCGCGGCGGGGCCTGGCTATCGCGCGGCAAGAATACCGGCCCTTACCGGGACCTCGTTCGTCGATGAGCTGACGAGGGACAACGCATGGTATTTCCGCGCCCAGACAACGGCCTCCGGGCAAGGGCGATCCATCGCCGAGTATCTCGCCGTCTTCCAGGCCAGGGCCCCTGTCGAGCTGGTCACGTCCAGCGACAGTTTCGGCCAGAGTTTCCAGCAGGGCTTTACCGGTGCCTACGAGGCCGCGAACTACAGGCTCTGGACCTTCGACACGATACCGGGACTGCGCGCCTCTTCAAGCCATGCCCTGGCACAGCGGATCGCGCGCCGCGGCGATGCCGGGATGATCGTGATCGGAACCGGGGCCGACCATATGGCCGACATGCTGATGGCGCTGCGGCGCAACGGCATCACGAACATGGTGATCGCCGCAGGCGGGGCCGGAGGTCCGGAGTTTCTCGAACGGTTCAAGGATGAGCCCGAAGAGCGGCGCGAGCCGGGCTATTTCAGCCGCAATCTGTCCGCCGCCTCGCCCCTGATCTTCGACAGCGCCGGAGAACAGGCGCAGGCGCTTTCGAGGCGCTATCGGGAGGAGACAGGCCGCGTACCCAGTTGGGTGGCGGCGGGCTCCTACGATGCGACGAGGATGATGATCGAGGCGATCCGCCGGGCCGGGATCGCCAGCCGCACCGACACCTTGCAGGCCGACCGGGCACGGGTCCGCCAGGCACTCGCCAAGATGATCAGCCCCGCAACCGGCGTCGAGGGTCTGACCCGCCCGCTCTATTTCGATCCCCAGCGCAACATTCCCGGTCCGACGCGCATGGGCACGTTCGTCTTCGGCCGCTTCGCCACCTCACCCCAGCAGATGATCCCGATCGAACGGCCCGACCTGCTCGACATCGGTGACCTGATTGAGCGGGGCGATGTCGTGCGGATCGGAGCACGCCACTACTGGCGCCAGCGAGTCGTCTATACCGGGATCGATCTCAACACCATTGATCGCGTGGATATCCGAAACGGCACGTTCACCGCCGATCTCAATCTGTGGATGCGCTTCGTCGGCGACGATACTCCGACCCAGATCGAGTTTCCCGCGCTGGCCGATCCCGATCTGTTTGACGCGTCCGACCCCAGGGAAACGAGCGCCTACAAGCTGCCACCCGGATTTGCGCGGCCTCTGGGCGTGGGGCCCGAGGACACGCTGACCTATCGCCTGTTCCGCATCTCGGGCGATTTCCGGTTCGATTTCAATCTCCACGACTACCCGTTCGACCGCCAGGAACTACTCATACGGTTCCAGAACAACCGCCAGCGCAGCGATCTCGTCACTTATGTCATCGACACGGCGGGCCTGCGCCTTGCCAAGGTCGACACCATCGCACCGGCGCGGCTCGATCCCTATGGCGGCCTCGAGCAATGGTCGCAGAAGGGGATGCGCTATTTCGTGGATTCGCGCTCGACCACCTCCACCCTCGGCAATCCCCTACGCTTCCAGGACAACGCGGCGATCACCTACGCCGGGTTCAACGCCGCGATCCTCCTGGAACGGGACTACGCCATCTACATCCTCAAGACGCTAACGCCGCTACTGCTGCTCGTGCTGGTGGTCTTTGCCACGCTGATCCTTCCCACCAACCTGTTCCGAGAGCGTATCAACATACCGATCACCGCAATCCTGACCAGTGCGGTGCTTCTGCTCTCGCTCAACAGCCAGTTGCCCGCCGTGGGCTACACGGTCGCCATCGAATATATCTTCTATGCCTTCTTCGCGGTCTGCCTGGGTGCGATGCTGGTGGGCATCTCGCACGACGCGCTGATGATCAAGGATCGCCCGGAGGATGCCGCACGGCTCGCGAAGGCGGGCTCGATCCTCTACATCGCCACGGTCGTCGCGATCATCGCCTTCATCGCCTGGCGATACGGGCATGGCTAGCGCAGGCGCTCATGCGCAGCCCGCAAGGAACGCGCGTGCCTGCGCGAGGATACCCTCCCGGATGTCCTCGTCCTGCCGGTCCCAGTTGCGGTAGGTCAGCGCCATGCGGTGATTGTCGCCCAGCTTGTCGCGGTGACGGTCGAGGAAATGCCAGTACAGCGCGTTGAAGGGGCATGCCGCCGGGCCCACCCGTTCCTTCACGTTGTAGGCGCAGGTCCCGCAGTAATCCGACATGCGGTTGATGTAGGCCCCCGAGGCGACATAGGGTTTGGAACCGAGCAGACCACCATCGCCGAACTGGCTCATGCCCAGCGTGTTGGGCAGTTCGACCCATTCGTAGGCATCGACATAGACCTGCAGGTACCATTCGTGGACCTGCTTGGGATCGCAGCCCGCGAGAAGCGCGAAATTGCCGATCACCATGAGCCGCTGGATGTGATGCGCGTGCCCTGTCGCGAGGGTCTGGCCGATCGCCTCGCGCAGGCACTGCATGTCCGTCTCGCCCGTCCAGAACCAGGCGGGCAAGTCCCTACGGTGGTCGAGGAAATTCCGCTCGACGTACTCAGGCCCCTCACGCCAGTAAATCCCACGGACGTATTCGCGCCAGCCCAGGATCTGCCGGATATAGCCTTCGACCGAATTGATAGGCGCCCGGCCCGCGCGGTACTCGGCCTCCGCGCGGCGGCACAGGTCGAGCGGGTCCAGCAACCCCGAATTGAGGTAGGGCGAGAGGATGGAGTGCCACAGGAACGGCTGGCCCCGAAGCATGGCGTCCTCGTAACGGCCAAAATCGGGCAGGGCGTTGGCGAAGAAGCTCGCCGCCTGCCGCTCCGCATCGGCGGCCGTGACCGCGTAGTCGAAATCTTCGAGCGATCCGGGATGGTCGGCAAACCTCTCGGCAACGAGGGCCAGCACCTCGCGGGTGATGGCATCGGGCTCGAAACGCAGGGGCCGGGGCATGAAGAGGTCGGCGTCGGCCGGTTGGCGGTTGTCCTTGTCGAAATTCCACTGCCCGCCCGCAGGCTTGCCCTCGTCGAGCAGGAGCCCTGTCTTGCGGCGCATCTCGCGGTAGAAGAATTCCATCGTCAGGGCGCGGCGGCCCGCCGCCCAGTCCTCGAATTCGCGATGCGAGCACAGGAACCGCGTATCCGCGCGGATCTCGACGGGCAGGCCGAACAGGGTCTGCCAGCTTTCGATCATGGCCGCCACGCGCCATTCGCCCGGCTCGGTCACGACGATGCGCTCTGGGTCATGGCGGGCAATGGCGCGGGCAATCTCGCCTGTGAAGCTGTCGCTGGCCTCGGGATCGTCGAGGCGTACGTAATCGACTGTATAGCCTGCCTCGACCAGCGCCTGCGCGTGATGGCGCATCGCCGAAAGGATATAGGCGATCTTCTTCTTGTGGTGGCGCACGTAGGTCGTCTCGTCCGCGACCTCCATCATCAGCACCACGAAGTCCCTGGCCTCCATCCCCGCAAGCGAGGACAGGTCGAGAGAGAGCTGGTCGCCCAGCACGGGCACAAGTGTTGTCATCGGGATTTCCTGAGGGATGCGGCGTTCCTGACGGCCGTGCGGCTAGGGCGCCTTGCGGTTCTGGCGGCAGCGGTCCGAGCAGTACTTCACCTCATCCCAGACGCGCGCCCACTTGCGCCGCCAGGTGAAAGGGCGCCCGCACGCAAGGCAGATCTTGCTCGGCAGGTCGGCTTTCTTGCGCATCGCGGCCATGGCTAACCCGCCTCGTGCAGGGCCGCCACCTGGGTGATCAGCTCCGGCAGGCTCGCGCGCATCTGATCGGCAAGCCGCACACCGGAAAGCCAGGCCCCTTCCACCGTGGGCGCGCGGCACCAGTCGCCACAGGCGCCAAGGCGCTGGTCCAGGTTCCACAGGACCCGGCCCGACTGCCCGTAAGGCTGCGCAAAGCGCCAGCGGTGCGCCTTCAGGAAGGTCGGCGCGGGCAGTTCCGTGCCGAGCGCCTGCGCAAACGCGGCGAGCATCCGCTCCGCCACATCCTCAGCCTCGCATTCCAGGTTCGCGCGCGACCACGCCGCGTTGGCATGAAGCACCCACCCCTGCGAGGCCCCCCGCTCGGGCTTGGAGGCGTTGCACGCGAGCGCGGAGAAAATGCCCAGATCCTCCATGAAGGCACGGGGCGCAGGGATATCCCAGGGAAACGCGACCATGACCGACCAGCAGGGCGTGGAGCGCACCGAGGCGGCCTCCAGCCCGGCATCGAGATCGTGCAGGGACAGGAGCGGCGCGGCCTGCTCGGCCGGGACGGCGACGACGACGCTGTCGAAGGGTTCTGCGTCCAGGCCCTCCCCTTCGATCCTCCAGCCGTCCTCGCCCTGAACCAGAGCCTGGACCCGCGCACCGAACCGCACGTCGAAGCGTTTGCTCTGCTCGGCGACAAGGGTGGCCATGGAAGGGACGCCGACCATGGCCCCGCGCGGGCCGCCGGGCCAGCGCGCCGCGCAGCCGGCTTCCTGCCAGCGCGCCACTTCGGCCTGGAAATCGGGGTCATGCGCGGTGAAGAACGGCGCTCCCAGATCCCACGAAGAAATGTCCGTCACGACCGAGGTCAGGCGCCCTCCGGGACGGCGGCCCTTGTCGAACAGGACGATCTCGGCAAGCCCGGACAAGCGCCCGGCGCAGGCGAGCCCGGCGATGCCCGCTCCCACGATGGCAATGCGCATGGTCAGCCCTTGCCCCCGCCGATGAGGGCCAGGACTTCGCGGCGACGGCCCGCATCCTCGCGGAAGCAGCCCAGCATCTTGCTCGTCACCATGTCCACGCCATGCGTGCGCACGCCGCGGCCCGTCATGCAGCCATGGCTGGCCTTGATGACGACCGCCACGCCCAGCGGGTCCAGGTTGTCCCGGATGCATTCGGCGATCTGCGCGGTCAGGCGCTCCTGGATCTGGAGGCGATGCGCAAACCCGTGCAGGACGCGCGCCAGCTTGGAAATGCCGACCACGCGATTACGCGGCAGATAGGCAATCGAGGCCGTGCCCGTGATCGGCGCAAGGTGATGCTCGCAGTGCGAATGGAAGGGAATGTCGCGCAGAAGCACGACTTCGTCATAGCCGCCCACCTCGTCGAAGGTACGCCCCAGATGGACGGCCGGGTCTTCCTCGTATCCCTTGCCGTATTCCTTCCAGGCCCGCCCAACGCGCGCGGGCGTGTCGAGAAGCCCCTCGCGATCAGGGTCCTCCCCCGCCCAACGCAGCAGCGTGCGCACCGCGTCCTGGACGTCATCGGGCACCGTCTCGCGGGTGTCTTCGAACTCCTCGTCACAGGCATGATCCGCGAGGAAGGCTGCATCCATGATGTTCATGATATCTCTCGTCCGGTTTGCCGCCGACCCGGCGCAGGTGGCTTTCTTCCGGAAAGGTTCTAGGCGTCCGCGCCAAGCTCTGCGATATGGCCAAACGTGAAGAAAGCAGCCGTACCGAGCCCGATGGATCCCGATTCCCTGATTGCGAGCAGCCGCGTCGCGGCCGTTGTCAGCGACCCGCGGCGGGCCGACAATCCGATCGTCGCCTGCAATGAGGCCTTTCTTGAGCTGACGGGCTACACGCGCGAAGAGGTCATAGGGCGCAACTGCCGTTTCCTGCGCGGGCGCGGCACCGAACCCGAACAGGCCGCGATGCTGCGCGAGGCCGTCGCCGAAACCCGGCCCGCAATGGTCGAGCTCATCAACTACCGCAAGGACGGCAGCGCCTTTCGCAACGCGGTGATGGTGGCGCCCCTGTTCGACGAGGAGGGCGACGTGCAGTTCTTCCTCGGCTCGCAGATGGCCATCGATGACACCGAAGCCAGCCGCCACCAACAGGCCCGCACCCGGATCGAGGGGCTGTCCCGGCGCCAGCGCCAGATCCTGCGCGCACTGGCGCAGGGGCAGCTCAACAAGCAGATCGCCTTCGAGCTTGGCGTGACCGAACGCACGGTCAAGATGCACCGCGCCGCCGTGCTGCGCGCGCTGGATGTCCGCACGGTGGCCGAAGCCATCCGCATCGCCATCGAGGCCGGTTTCTGAAGCTCGAGAACTCGGCGCTCAGCGCCGAAGATCAGGCCTGAGCCTTCCCGCCACAGAGCGCTTCGACGACACCGGCAAGCGTGCGGCGCAGGGCGTCGAGTTCCTCCAGGTCCTGCCCCCGGGTCATGATCTCCGGGACGTGGAGCGCCTCTTCGCGCAGCGCCTTCCCGCTTGCGGTCAGCGAGACGCGCACGCGGCGTTCGTCCTCCCGGTCGCGCTGGCGCGAAAGGTGCCCCAGGGCTTCCATGCGTTTAAGGAGCGGCGTCAGCGTGCCGGTATCGAGATGCAGCCGCTTGCCGATGGCACCTACGCTCTGTGCGTCCTCTTCCCACAGCACCAGCATGACAAGGTATTGCGGGTAGGTAAGGTTCAGCCGCGCGAGCACCGGGGCGTAGAGCCGCCCGATCAGGTTGCTCGCCGCGTAGAACTGGAAGCATAGCTGGTGATCGAGGCGCAAAGGGTCCTCACGCGGGTCAGGGGCATTCAGGGACGTTCGCATCGCGCGCAACGATAGCGCATGGCCCCGCCCGCTCAAAGGTTTGCGCAATTTATATTGCGCACAATTTAATAGGCCAAAATGGAACTCGAAGGCCGCCTCTTCCGTTCCCCCACCAAGAGCGAGGGTCGGCACCGGGCCGATCCTGCCAGCAAGGAGGCAAGCCATGCGTCAGCTGTCCGACGGGTTCTGGAACTTCCGCGGGTCTTTCAAGATCGCAGGGGTTCTCGATGTCGGCACGCAGATGTCGCTGGTTCAAAGGGCCAATGGCCGTTTCCTTGTCCTCGACTCCTATGACCTGACGCCCGAGGACCGTGCGAAGTTGCAGGCGCTCACCGACAATGGTGCAGCGATCGACGCAATTCTCAACGTCCATCCCTTCCACACCCTGCACTGCGAGACGGTCCACAAGCTGTTTCCCGAGGCGCGGCTGGTGGGGACGCGGCGGCACCGCGAACAGGCCCCGCACTTGCGCTGGCAGGACGGGGTGATCGAGGATGCCGCCACGCAGGCCGAGTTCGCCGAGGACCTCGCCTTCTCGGTGCCTGAGGGGGTCGACCTGGTGACGCCGGATTCGTCGGTCCACGCCGGCTCGGTGCTGGTGCGCCATTTGCGCAGCGGCATCGTCCACGTCGACGACACGCTCAGTGTCCTCGAGGCGCCGGGCGTGCTGGGCAAGGTCCTGCCGCAGGGGCGGCTGCGCTTCCACCCGATGCTGGGCAAAGCCCTGCAGCACCGGGCGGGCGCGGCGGATGCCTTCGCCCGCTGGGCACGGCAGATCGCCGGGGAATGGTCGGGCACACCCTATGTGTGCGCGGCCCATTCGGCGGTGCGCGGACTCCCGGAGACAGGTTGGCATGAAGAGGTGCTCCACGCCCTCGAGGCCGCCGAGAAGACCCTCGCCAAGCACCGCGCCCGCCACGGATGACCTTCCGCGGGTGCCCATCCCTCAAGATACGAGAGAAACGCCATGAGCGAACAACGCATCAAGACCGTCAATCCCCTCACCGAAGAGGTGCTGGATACTTACGCCTACATGAGCGACGCGCAGGCGACCAAGGTCGTCGAAGACTGCCATCAGGCCTTCCTCGACTGGCGCCTGCAGAGCCTGGAGGCGCGCGCCGAGGTGATCCGCGCCATCGGCACGGCCCTGCGCGAACGCAAGGATGAGCTGGCCACGCTGATGACGCGCGAGACCGGCAAGCTGATCGGCGACAGCCGCGACGAGGTAGATCTGTGCGCGGCAATCTGCGACTACAGCGCGGACGAAGGCCCAAGGGCGCTTGCCGATGAAGAGCGCGAGGTCGATGGTGCCACGGCCATCGTCACCCATGCGCCCATCGGTGTCGTCTATGGGATCCAGCCCTGGAACTTCCCGGCCTATCAGGCCGTGCGCTATTCGATCGCCAGCCTGATGGCGGGCAATGGTGTTCTCCTCAAGCACGCCGAAAACTGCACCGGCAGCGGGCTCCTGCTGCGCGAGATCTACGAGCAGGCGGGCCTTCCTGAAGGGCTCTTCGGGGTCCTGTGCATCACGCACGAGCAGTCCGACGCGATCATCGAGAACGACCTGGTGCGCGGCGTGACGATGACCGGCAGCGACAAGGCCGGGCGCCATATCGCGGCCAAGGCGGGCGAGCAGGTCAAGAAGACCGTGCTCGAACTGGGCTCGAACGATGCCTATCTCGTGCTCGACGATGCCGACCTTGATCTGGCGGTTGACACCTGCGTGCAGGGCCGACTCTACAACAACGGCCAGACCTGTGTGAACGCCAAGCGCTTCATTGTCACCGAGAAGAACTACGACGCCTTCGTGCAGCGTTACGCCCAGAAGTTCGGCGCCATCGTGCTGGGCGATCCGACCGACGAGAACACGCAGCTCGGCCCGCTTGTAAGCCGCAGCCAGCGCGACCAGTTGCACGAGCAGGTCAGCAAGAGTGTCGAAAAGGGGGCGCGCCTTGTCGTCGGCGGCGAAGTGCCCGAGCGCAAGGGCTGGTTCTACCCTGCCACCGTGCTCGCCGATGTCGCCCCGGGCCAGCCCGCCTATGAGGACGAACTGTTCGGCCCGGCCGCCGCGATCATCAAGGCCAAGGACGATGGCGAGGCCATGCGCATCGCCAATTCCAGCCGCTACGGCCTTGGCGGGGGTATCTTCAGCCGCGATGTCGAGCGCGCGCGCGAGTTGGCCAAGACCCACTTCGACACCGGCATGGTGTTCATCAACACCTTCGATATCGCCACGCCCAACCTGCCCTTCGGCGGGGTGAAGAGCTCGGGCTATGGCCGCGAGCATGGGCCCGAGGGCCTCAAGGAGTTCGTCAACATCAAGTCGATCAAGATCGCCCGCTGATATGGGCGAGACGCTCCATTGCGACGTCGCGGTGATCGGGGCCGGTACCGCCGGCCTCGCAGCCGAACGCGCCGCGCGCGCCAATGGCGCCTCGACCCTGCTGATCGATCCGGCCTTCAACGGGACGACCTGCGCGACCGTCGGCTGCATGCCCTCCAAGCTCCTCATCGCCGCGGCCCACAGGGCCCGCGCGGTGAGGACGGCAGGGCCCTTCGGTATCGAGGTTGGCGATATCGCGATCGACGGCCCCGCCGTCCTGCAGCGGGTGCGTGCCGAGCGCGACCGCTTTGCCCGCCTGACCCGCCAGTCCTTCGAGGACCTGCCCGCCGGTATCGCGGTCAAGGCCCGCGCCCGCTTCACCGCGCCGGGGCGTCTGGCGCTTGACGACGGGCGCTGTGTCGCGGCGGACCGGGTCGTCATCGCCACCGGCTCCGCCCCGGTCCTGCCCCCCGCCTTCGCGACACTGGGGGACAGGGTGCTCACCAGCGATGGCATCTTCGAGATGCGCGATCTGCCGCGCCGCTTGGCGGTTGTCGGATCGGGCGCCATTGGTCTGGAACTCGCGCAGGCCTTCGCGCACCTGGGCGTCGAGACTACACTGTTCGACCGCGCGACGCGCATGGGCGGCCTGCGCTGCGCGCGGGTTCACGAACGCCTGCACGCGATCATCGCCGCCGATCTCAACCTCAAGCTCGGCGTCGAGGTGACACCCCACGCCGAGGACAACGGCGCGCGGATCGAATGGTCCCATGGTGAAGGCGACGCCGGCGAAGCGCAGTACGATCTCGTGCTTGCCGCGATGGGCCGCTCCCCGCAGCTGGACGACCTTGATCTCGAGGCAGCCGGGATAGCCTGCGATGACAAGGGCGTCCCCTTTCACGACCGGCGCACCATGCGCTGCGGCGACAGCGCGGTGTTCCTCGCAGGAGACGTCGCCTCCGACCTCCCCCTCCTGCACGAAGCCTCGCATGATGGTGCCATCGCCGGGCGCAATGCGGCCGCCTACCCGGCCCCGGTAGCGGCCGAGCGCCATGTCCCCTTCAGCATGATCTTTACAGAGCCCACGGTCGCGACCATCGGCGCGCCTGAGGACGAAGGCGCCGTCACCGGCACCGCCAACTTCGACGACCAGGGGCGCGCCCGTGTCGAGGGCCGCAACGCAGGGCTGCTCACCCTCCACGCCGCAGCGCCTGACGGGCGGCTGATCGGCGCCGACATGGTCGCACCCGCAGGCGAGCACCTCGCGCACATGCTGGCCTGGGCGATCCAGGAGGGCCGCACGGCAAGCGAGCTTCTCTCCCTCCCCTTCTACCACCCCACCATCGAGGAAGGTCTCAAGAACGCGCTGCGCACGATCTGCCAGGCCACCCCCATCGACCTTCCCCAGGACCAGGACGCCGGCACCCCGCCCGGCGCCTGATGGAAAAGGACAGCCCGCAAGCGCCTTGAACGCGGCGCAATGTTCGCTTCATGGACAGAGGCGAGCCGCCATTTGCCTTGCTGCGTCCTGCCGGGGGAGGCTGGTGCTCGATAGCGCGCATCGTCGCGTCGCCCCCCAATCGAGCAAGGATCCATCTGCCCCATGACACCCCGGTCCGGCCTCAACGCCGCACTTCTTCTCCTGTCCGCAAGCCTCTCCTCGACCGCGCTAGCACAGGCCCAGCGCGCGCAGGATATCTCCGGCCCGGCCTCGGCGGGCACGAACAATCCCGATGCGCGGGCCCGGGCAACCGAGAAGGCCATGACCGAGGAGGAGCGCTACCGCTACCTCGACAGCCCCATGGCGCTGGACCTCCCCGGCCTTGCGCAGGTCCCTGAGGGCGCGCATCCGGCGGTTGGCTATGTCCCGCCAATCCCGCGCCTTGGCCTGCCCGCCCTCTACGAGACCGACGCCAGCCTTGGCGTCACCAACCCTTCCGAGGTCCGCAAGGGCGACTGGTCGACGGCTCTGCCCGCCAGCATTTCGCTGGCATCGACCTTCTCGCCCGAGCTGGCCGAGCGCGGCGGCGCCGTGGTCGGCCAGGAAGCCCGCGCCAAGGGTTTCAACATCGTGCTCGGCGGGGGCAGCAACCTCATCCGCGAACCGCGCAATGGCCGCAATTTCGAGTATCTGAGCGAAGACCCGCTGCTTACAGGGCTCATGGCCGCCGGATCGATCCGCGGCATCCAGAGCCAGAAGGTCGTCTCCACGATCAAGCACATGGCTCTCAACGCGCAGGAGACGCTGCGCATGACGCTCGATGCCCACATTGCCGAGCCTGCGCTTCGCGAGAGCGACCTCCTCGCCTTCCAGATCGCCATCGAACAGAGCGCGCCGGGCGCGGTGATGTGCGGCTACAACCTCGTCAACGGCCAGTACGACTGTGAGAACGAGTTCCTGCTCAACACGGTGCTCAAGGAGGACTGGGGCTACAAGGGTTGGGTCATGTCCGACTGGGGCGCGGTGCATAGCCTCCAGTCGGTGGTCAACGGGATGGACCAGCAGTCCGGCTCGCAGCTCGACCCCGATGTCTACGTCGGCGCGCCCCTGCGCAAGGCCGTCGCCGAAGGACGCATCCCCGAGGCACGCGTGTCCGAGGCTGTGCGCCGCATCCTGCGCTCGGTCTATGCGGTTGGCGCGGACGCCCCGTTCACCAGCGAGCCCGCTCCCATCGACTACGCGGCCCATGCCAAGGTCGCGCGCGAGGCCGGGACTGCGGGCATCGTCCTCCTCAAGAACGCCGAGGATATCCTGCCTCTTGCCGCCAGTGCAAAGTCGATCGCGGTGATCGGCGGCCATGCCGACATGGGCGTCATGACCGGCGGCGGATCGAGCCAGGTCACCCCTGAAGGCGAGGTCGCGACCCTGCCCATCGGCGGGCGCGAGAGCTGGGGCGGCTGGGCCAAGGCCGTCTACTTCCCCTCCTCCCCGCTCAAGGCCCTGAAAGAGGCCCTGCCCGACACGCAGGTGGAGTTCGACAGCGGCTACTACCACCAATCCGCCGCCAGCTTCGCGGCGCGCAAGGAGATCGCGATCGTCTTCGTCACGGCCTGGTCGGGCGAGGCGCTCGACGGCAGCCTGACCCTGCCCGAAGGCCAGGACGCGCTGATCGAGGCGGTTGCCGCGGCCAATCCCAACACCGTGGTCGTGATCCAGTCGGGCAACCCGATCAAGATGCCCTGGCTGGACAAGGTGAAGGGCGTGATCGAGGCCTGGTATCCGGGGCAGGAAGGCGGAGCCGCCATCGCCGACATCCTGACCGGCAAGGCCAATCCCTCGGGCCACCTGCCCGTCACCTTCCCGCGCGATGAGAGCCAGCTGGTCCGCCCGGAAATCCCGGGCCTTGGCGAACCCGAAGGCACGCGCCTTGTCGTCGAGTACACCGAAGGCGCGGATGTCGGGTACCGCTGGTACGCCGCGAAGGACCTGAGCCCGCTGTTCCCCTTCGGACATGGCCTGAGCTACACCCGCTTTGCCCATGAGGACCTGCGCGTGAACGCGGCTCCCGGCAGCGCGCCCACGGCCTCCGTCTCGGTGCGCAACACCGGAGCAAAGGCCGGCGCGGACGTGGTCCAGCTCTATCTCACCTCTGGCCCGAAGGGGGCGACACGCCGCCTCGTCGGCTTCCAGCGCGTGGACCTGGCGCCGGGCGAAGCCCGCAAGGTGGAGATCACCCTCGACCCGCGCCTGCTCGCGAACTGGCAGGACGGGGCCTTTGTCCAGGCCGCTGGGCGCTACACGTTCGCTGTGGGCCATTCCGCGCAGGACCTCAGCGCCCCGGTCGAGCTGACGCTGACGCAACGCTCGCTCGGCCGCTAAGCCTTACCGCGCCCCATTTCAGACGATACCCGCGCCCGCCCTCCCGGTCCTGGGAGGGCGGGCGTTTTCGTATCTTCGCACCGCCACCGAACTCTACGCTTTGCCCAACGCGAAATGCCCGGCGTGCACGAGGCACGCCGGGCATTTGCAGGAACCGATGGCAGGGACCGGTGGAAGGCCCCTGCAGATCGGATCGGTATCAGAAGTCGTAGCGGATACGCGCGCCCCAGGTCCGCAGCTGCGGAAGGCCCACGTACATCACGTCCTTTTCCTGGAAGGTCGCGTTCGGGTTCGACAGGTCCCAGTTGGGCTGGACGCTGGTGTAGGTCTTGTCGTTGAAGGCGTTGGTGACAAAGCCCTCGATCCACACGTTGTCCGAACGCAGGCCCACGCGGAAGTTGACCTTGGTCGAG
The DNA here is from genome assembly GCF_022818885.1 of Novosphingobium mangrovi. NCBI lineage: Bacteria > Pseudomonadati > Pseudomonadota > Alphaproteobacteria > Sphingomonadales > Sphingomonadaceae > Novosphingobium > Novosphingobium mangrovi. The sequence continues at coordinate 54,846 of NZ_JALHAT010000020.1, forward strand.
GCGTCGGTCTTGGCGAAGTTGCCTTCGCTTTCGTAGACGCCCGACTTGTAGGACAGCTCCGAGCGCAGGTACCATTCGTAGTCCGGCATCGGCGCGAAGGCCTGCGCGAATTCCGCGTTCACCTGTGCCGAGTACTTCGAGACGAACGGCAGGCTCTGACCCGAGACGTCGTCCGAACCCGTCAGCTGCGCGCAGGTCGAGCACAGGCCTTCATCGATGTTGGTGTCGTTGATCGCCCCGCGTGCGGTCAGCGTGAGGGCGTCGATCGGACGTGCCGTCAGGTCAAGCTCGATACCCTTCAGCGTCACCTTGCCCATGTTCGTGAAGAACCACGAGATTTCGGGCATGCCGCCGCTGTTGTTGGGAATGATCAGGGTCTGCTCGGTGATCTTGTCGGTCCAGATGTCGTAGTAGACATCGCCCGAGACGATCAGCCGGTCGTTGAAGAAACGTCCCTTGAAGCCGACTTCGAAGTTGTCGAGGTATTCCGGGCTGACGCCGCGGGTCACGCCCATCGCGATCAGATCGTCGACAAAGGCAGGATCGGCCGATTCCAGCGGGTCGAGGCCCAGCCCCGGGTTCACGCCGCGCGAGTAGGTGGCGTAGACCATGGTGTCGAGGTCGGGCTTGTAGCGCAGGCTGACGCGCGGCAGGAAGCTGTTGTAGATGCGCTGGTAGACGATGTCGTCGGTATCGCCGGTGCGGCTGATGACCTTGTCCGACTGGTAGCGCGCGTCGAAGTCGACGGTCAGCTTGTCGGTGATGTCATAGGACAGCCCCAGGAACCCGCCCCAGGTCTTGTTCTCGCTGGTGGACGAGAAGGCGCTGTTGATCCCGGTGAAGTAGTAGATCTCCGAGTAGCCTTCGTAGCCCTTGGCCCACAGGTAGCTGCCCCCGAACATCCAGCGGAAGCGCCCGTCCTGGTTGGAGGCAATGCGCACTTCCTGTGAGAAGTCCTTCTGCTCGTGCTGGATCATCAGCGGCCAGTCGGTGTACTCCTGCGCGAACTCGCCCGAGGTGAAGGTGTTCTCGTAGGGCGAGGCATAGGCGTTGAGCGGATAGAGCACCGTCCAGGAATTGCGGTTCACGCCGGTCAGACTGGTGATCGAGGTACCGCCATCGGTGACGTATTCGGCAACGCCGCTGAAGTGGTTGCTGTCCCGCGTCATGCCGAAGTGGTCGATCTGCTCGTCCTGGTTCATGATCGGCGAGTAGTTCTCGAGCATGTTGGCGACGCCCGCATTGACCTCGGTGCGTGCGCTGGGCTGGCCCGGCAGCAGGCCCGGCAGCTTGCCGCAGAAGTAGGGCAGGTCTTCGGCGCCCAGGTTGCAGTTGGACTGCGAGCCCAGGATCACGCCGGTGGCCCCCGGACCGTCATCGTCGTTGGCGACCATGCCGAACAGGTTGACGGTGAAGTTGTGGCTCGGCGTGAACTTGAGCTGCAGCGTGCCGCTGCGGGTGCTCTGGTCGCCCAGCGTCTTGCCCGGCTCGGCGTTGTTCTTCCACGAACCGTCCCGCGTGAAGTAGCGGCCCGTGGCGCGGAAGCTCAGGACGTCCTGGATGATCGGTCCACCGACCGCGCCGCGCAGGTCATAGTAGTCGTCCGTGCCGGCAAGGCCGCTGACATAGCCGGTGAAGTAGTCGGTCGGCTCGGCGGTCACCATGTTGATCGCGCCGGCAAAGGTCTGGCGGCCGAAGTAGGCGCTCTGCGGGCCTTTCAGCACCTCGACGCGTTCGAAATCGAACACACCCGTCACGGTGCCGTCCGAGACCTGGATACCGTTGATGAAGGTCGAGCTGGTGCGGTTGCCGCGCGAAGGCGCCATGCCGCGGATGATGAGAGCGGTCTGGCTGCGATCCGAACGGCCCGAACCGGTGATCGAGTTGTTGAGGTTCATGCCCGGCGTCACCGCGGTCAGATCCTCGACCGTCTGGACGTTGAGCGACTGGATGTCCTCGCCCGAAAGCGCGCTGATCGCGATGGGAACATCAAGCGCGCTTTCCTTGCGCTTGCGCGCGGTCACGACAATGTCGCCAAGACCGGACTGCGCAGGGCCCTGCTGGGCCGCAGGCGCCGTAGCCTGGGCATGGGCCGCCTGGGCTCCCCCGAGAACCAGCGGCGCGAATGCGACTGTCGACAAGAGCAGCCGGCTCGTGTGCTTAAACATCATGCTTTACCCCCTAAGAGCTTCTTTTCTTCAAACCCGCAGCGCACCGGCCCCTGCCCTCATGCAGGAACCGGACGCACATGCGGCGCCTTTCGGAGCCCTCGTGAAGCTCCGAAGTCCTCAGCCCGTTGAACCGTGAATTGGCGTACCCGGGCCCCGTCCGTTTTCGTTCTTGCGGCACGCCATGTGCTCGCCCGGGGCAGTGAAGAGACTGCTCAGGGTTTCGTGTCCGGTCGACGGGACTGCGGCGAAAAATTCGTGACACGAACTATTCGCCGCGCAAGCATCCGCATGGAGAGAGACTGAAGTTGTGAGACGCTGGAGATCGAAGTGTCCGCCAGCCGGTCGCCAGGGCGTCCTGACCCGCCGATATCCGAGCCATCGCCGGGCATGGCGGCATCCCAAGCCACGGTAGTCGTGGAAAAAACACCCTTAAAAGTTGACGTTATAACATAACATCCCTTGAAGGCGCTTCCTTTTGAAACAGGTGGGACGCCATGCGACACGTTACCCTGCTCGCCGGTTCGGCAGCTTTCTTTCTTCCCCATTCCGGAGCGCTGGCCGCCCCGGCTCCCGACACCGACATTCTCGTCACCGGGGAGCGCGCAGAGGTTGCCCGCGCCAGCGACCTTGCAGGGGCCCCGGCGCGCGTACTTGCAGGCGCGGCGCTGGAGGAGGACCGCTCGCAATCGCTTGGCGAAACTCTCGCCCGGTTGCCCGGCGTCCAGAACAGCTACCAGGGGCCCATCGCCGGGCGCCCCCAGATCCGCGGGCAGGCTGGCAACCGCGTCGCGCTGCGCCTCAATGGCCTCGCGCTTGACGACATGTCGGGCATCACCGGAGACCATGCCGCGCCGATCGAGCCCTTCCTCGCGGACGCGATCGAGGTCCTCAATGGCAGTGCCGGGGTGCTCTACGGCGGCCACGCCATCGGCGGCGCGGTCAACCTGCGCGATGGACGTATCCCCCGCAGCGCCGCGAAGGCCCCTCTGTCCGGTCGGGCGCAAGTGAGCGGTGGGTTCAACACGCCGACAACCGCCATGGCCCGGCTCGACGGCGGGAAGGACGCCTTCGCCTGGCATGCCGACATGCTCTATCGCCATGCCGGCGACTTCGACATTCCCGGCCTTGCCAAGGCCGACGAATGCCGCAGCTGGGCGGACCTTGTGACGAACGTCACCTTGCAGGGCATCTGCCAGGTGCGCACCGCAAGCCCGCAGTGGGCCTATGATCCGCAGCAGGGCCGCTATGTCGATGCGACGCCCCCCGAGCAGCAGATCATCGAGGACCCGGCGCCGGGCCGCAAGGGCAAGCTCGTCAACAGCGGGCTCGAGACAGTCGCGGTCAACCTCGGCGCAAGCCATGTCGGCAGCCAGGGCTATTTCGGGCTCGCGGCGGGCTACTATCGCAGCGACTACGGCGTTCCCGGCTTCCAGTCGATCACGCCCGCGAGCCCTTCCCCCTCGCCTATCGCCATCGCGGCCGAGCAGCTGCGCCTCGATATCGACGGGGTCCTCTATGCGCCGCTGCCGGGCCTTGCCGCCGTGCGCCTGCGCGCAGGTTCGGTGCGCAGCCACGACCGCGAACGCATCGACGGCAACGACGCCAGCGCCTTTGACATCCACTCCGACACCGTCCGGCTGGAACTGACGCAGGCCGCGCTCGGCCCGCTTTCGGGCGTCGTTGGCGGCGAGATCAACCACCGCAAGCTGGAGACCCGCAGCGACACGGCCTACCTGCCCAGTGTCGAGACGACGAAGCTTGCGCTCTTCGCGCTGGAACGTCTCACCATTGGCCCTGTGCGCCTGAGCGCAGGCGGCCGCCATGACTGGATCGAGCAGGACCTCGACCAGACCACCGTGCGCGATGGCCGCGGTCTCGGCGTCAGCTATGCCCAGGACCGCGACTTCCGGCTGTGGAATGCCTTTGGCGCGCTGCGCGTGACACCGCTCTCCTGGCTGCACCTCGACGCCCGCTATGCGCTGGGCGAGCGCGCGCCCGAGGTCAACGAGCTCTACGCCAACGGCAACCACTTCGCCTCGCTGTCCGATGAACAGGGCGATGGCCGCCTGCGCAAGGAGCGCTCACAGACCTGGGAACTGGGCGGAACGCTGGACCTCACGCCGTTCACGCTCTCGGTGACCGGCTACCGGGTGAATTATGATGACTACATCTACCTCGGCAACACCGGCATCAGCCGCACCCTGCCGGTGCGCGAGTGGCGCCAGGGCGACACGCGCTTCAAGGGCATCGAAGGCGAGGCGACCTTGCGCGTGGCCGACGTGGGCCCAGGCGATCTGGAACTCCATGTCTTCGCCGACCACGTGCTGGGCAAGCCCCGCTTCCACGCCCCCGACGACTACAGCCCGTTCAACTTCGACTATCCCTCGAACGCACAGTGGACCGCCGAATACTACCGCCGCCAGCTCGATGGCGAATACCTGCCGCGCATGCCGGTTTCGCGCTATGGCGCCGATGCCGCGCTCACCGGAGCGCGCTGGCGCGTCTCGGCAGGCACGGTCCATTTTGCCCGGCAGACCCGCTTTTCGCAGGATGAGACCGCGAGCCCGGGCTACTGGCTGGTCGATGCCCATGCGCGCTACAAGCTGCCGCTGACCACGCACGACATCGAGATCTTCGTGGACGCCACGAACCTCACCAACACCGAGGCCCGCGCGCACAACAGCCCCCTGCGCTACCGCGCCCCGCTAGTCGGACGCGCGGTCACGCTGGGCGCCCGCGCCGCCTTCTAGCCGCGCGCCTGACCCTGCAACGAAAAAGGGGGCGGTCCGAACCCGAACCGCCCCCTTCAAATGGGCTGCATGGCCATCGGAAAGTGGCTCTGTTCACGGCTCCCCGGCCGCAGGGCTCAGCCGCGCCGCCGCGCTGTCTTCGGTTGGGAGGCGGACCAGATAGGGTGTGCCATAGACATTGCCCGGCCGTTCAAAATCGGTCGAGACGATCTGGGCGCCACTGCCCAGCGCGGCATTGGCGCGGGTCATGTCGTTGGTCTTTGCCTCGTAGGTTTCGATGTCGGAACGCGTACGGACGAGGTAACCCTCGGCCACAGCCTTGCGGATCTCGTCCTCGCGCACGATCGCGTTGTCGTACATCAGGAAGGCCGCATGATCCTCGCCCGGGTTGGCTCGCAGGAAGGCAACCCGCCCGGCAAGCGAGGGATGGCCTTCCAGATAGGCCGCCGCGCCCTGCGGGCCGTTGGCGGTGATCATCAGGAACATCACCTTTCCGCGCGCACTCTCCAGGCGCGGCCAGTTTCCAGCCAGAGCCGCGGCGTTGAGCGTGGCATACCGCCCGCGCAGATCGTCGGGTGTGATGATCCGGGACCTGTCGAAGACCGAGAGTATCTCGGCATCGAGCGCGTCGAAGGCGGCCTTGTCGAAGGGCAGCGGCTCGGCGGAATCGGCAAAGAGCTTGCGCCCCTGGCTCTTCGCCTCGACCAGAATGAAGAGCGGAACATGCCCCTGATGCGCGTCCGACCAGTCGCGGATCTGGGCAAGGCAGGTCACGAACAGGGGGCAATGGCTGCGAAAGTCGTAGTCGACGATGTGCTGCACCTTGTACCCCGGCTTGGACAAGGCCGCCTCGTCGATGGCAAATTCCGGCGCGATGCCCTCCCGGCGTAAGGCCCGATACCCGGCGGGATCGGCATAGCGTCCCCCCTCCGGATCGGGGTTCACGTCAAGCTCCAGGCTGCGCATGCCCAGGTCCAGCTGCGTGGTGAGGTCGGGGTGCAGGTAATTGAGCGCATCGTCGAAGGAGATCCCGTTGGGATGCTCCTCGGCCATCAGCGCGCGGCGTTGTTCGGGCAGGGCATCGAAAGCCGCGAGCATGGCCTCGAAGCGCGGACGCATCAGTTCGACCAGACGCCGGTCGACCGGCAGCGCATAGCTGTTGTGGGTTCCCAGGACCTGGAGATGGTTGATCGGCGTCGCGCCCGGCAGGTCCGGTGCATCGATGCGCTCGGGCGTGTCGGCACGTGGCGCTGGCGGGGCGCCTTGCGCGCTCACTGCGAAGAGGGGGAGCGCCAGCAACGCGCTCCCCAGCACGCGGGTCCGTGTGATCCGGCCCCGCATCAGAAGTCCGCCGAGATGAAACCGCCCAGCGTGCGGCGCGCCGAAGGCGAGGTGTAGTGCAGCATCCCGACCGCGCCGTAGTTCTGGAAACCCGTCGAGTAGTAGGTATCGAACAGGTTGCGGGCATAGGCGCCGAACCGGATGTTGCTGTCGGGCAGCGTGAAGGTCACGCGCGCGTTGACCAGGCCATAGCCATCGACATGCGAGTAGTCGGGCTGGCCGGTGACGGTCCAGTACTCGCTGCGCCAGGCGTAGTCCACGTGGGCACGAGCGCCCAGCCCCGAAGCGAAAGTGTGCTCGTAATCGGCCGAAACCATGCTGGAGAACTTGGGCGAATTGGTGAGCGCGGTGCCGGTGTAGTCGGTCGTCTCGTTGTAGACGTAGTCGGTGAACTCGCCATCGGTGTAGGTGAAGGAGCCATTGAGGGTCAGCCCGGGTACCGGCACCAGCGCGATCACGCCTTCGACGCCCTTGGTGCGCAAGGCCCCCGCATTGCCGATCGTGGTCGCCTGCAGTTCACCGCCCTGCCCATCGGGAATGGTGGTCAGGATGGTGGTCTGGAAGTCCTTGAAGTGCGAAAGGAACACATCGAGGTTTACGCGCAGGCGGCGGTCCCACCATTCGGACTTGATGCCCGCTTCCCAGGCCTTCACGGTTTCCTTGCGGTAGGGGCTGTAGTCGTTGCCGACAAAGGCGATGCCCGCCGGCTTGTACCCGGTCGAGTACGTGGCGTAGAGCATGACGTCCTCGCTCACGTGGAAGGTCGGCGCGATGCGGTAGGAGAAGTTCCCTCCCGTGACCTTGCCATCGGGATAGACCGGCGCCGGGCTCGTGCCCACAAAGGTGGGATTGTAGCCGGTGATTGGCTCGGGATCGAGCCAGATGAAGTCCAGGCTCTGCGAATTCCAGTCGTGGGTGTAGCGCCCGCCCAGCGCCAGGTTGAAACGATCGGTGAAGTTGAGCGTGACCTGCCCGAAGGCCGCCGCGGTCTCGTTCGTGGAATCGAACAGCGAGGTGTTGGCATCGGCCACCCCTGCCGCGCCCGTGATCGCGTAGAGCAGCGGCGCGACCGGGTCCCCGCTCGCATCGTAGACAGGCGCGCCCAGCGTCGCCCACTGCAGCTGGGTCTGCTGCGCGTTCAGCTTGTTGTAGAAGGCGCCCACGACATATTCCACGAACCCGCCTGTGGGCGAGGCCAGCTGGAATTCCTGGCTGAACTTGTTGGTATCCAGCTCGCCCAGATTGAACGGCACGTAGGCGTACTGGTCCAGCGGGAGCAGGTTTACAGGCGTCGAGTTGTCGTAGGCGGTTTCCCGATAGGCCGTGATCGACTTGAGCTGATGCTCGCCAAGGCCCAGGTTTACCTCCATCGAGCCGCCGTATTCGCGCGTCGTGATCTCGCCAAAGCTGCCATCGGCGGTGTCGGCGCTGCGTCCATCGGGAAACACGCCCAGTTCGGCAAGCATCTGCGCCACGTTCTCGGGCTGGTTGCCAGCAGGCGTACGTACGCTGGAATCCCAGTGGCGGGCAAAGTCCGCGCGCGCGATGAACTCCAGGTCCGGTCCGGCATCGACCAGCAGGCGCGCACGGCCGCCGTATTCATGGGTCGAACCGATCGTGCGATCCAGCGTGACGTTGCGCCCGAACCCGTCCTGAGCCTGATCGAAGCCCGACACGCGCAAGGCAACGTCGCGCCCCAGCGGCACGTTGAGGGTTGCGTTGAGAATACGCTCGTCATGTTCGCCATAGCTGCCGCTGGCCGACAGCGAGGTGACGCCCAGTTCGGGCTTGCGGGTCGTCACCGAGATCACGCCCGAGGTCGCGTTCTTGCCGAACAGGGTGCCCTGCGGCCCCATCAGCACGTCGATGCGCGCCATGTCGGTGATGCCGATGAGGCCATTGGCCCGCTGGCCGTCCATCACGACACCATCGACGACGACACTCACCGACTTGGCGTTCGAGAAGTCGAAGGAGCGGCTGCCCACGCCGCGGATCTGGAAGGCCGCGCCCTGGGTGGGATCGTACTGCACCCCGGGGACCATGTACTGGATATCGGTGAAGTCGGTGTAGCCGGTCTGCGCCAGAGCATCGGCATCGAGCGACTTGATGGCGAGCGGCACATCCTGGCTGTTCTCCACGCGGCGCTGCGCGGTCACGGTGATTTCGCTCAGCTGGCCGGGCACGACCTCGGCATCCTCGGCCAGCTCGCCGGCGGCCGCCATGGCGGGCAGTGAAGAGACAAGGGCGCTCCCGGCCAGGAGCACCGTGGCAAGGCGAAGAGGCAATCTGGAAGAATCAAAGGCGTGCATATCGGGCGTCCCTGTTGTGCGTCAGGAGCGCCCGATAGAAGTGGGCCATTGCCGTTTTAAGACACCTGTACTGTCAAATATTAGCCATATAATTCACAATTAGCACAGATGTTCTGCCTAATCGCGAGCCAGTTGGTACAGCCGTTCCGGAAACGCGGCGCTGCCCGGCGGCTGGCCCTCATGCCCCAGAGCAATAGCCTCTCCGATCAGCGCCATGGTGAACGCCTGGCTGCGTGCGCGGTCCCCCTCGCCATCGACCAGGGGGCCGACCTGCGCGTGGACATTCTCCGCCCGCCTTCGCCGCATGTCGATCGCGAAGGGCGTGAGGCGCGGATCGCGCAGGGCGCCGAGCGCCATCTCGTGGGTCAGCAGCAGCACCTGGCGTCCTGCGCGCGCATCGCCGGGCTTCCCCAACGACGCGCGCATACGCCGGTAGAGTTCCTCCACACCACCCAGGATCAGGTCGCGATGCGAGAGAAAGTGGTGCGTGAGCGTAGAGAGTGGCACCCCGGCCGATGTGGCGATCTGGCGAAACGAGATCGCCTCCACCCCATCGCGGGCCATGGCGTCGGCGATCTGCCCCGCCAGCACGGCCTTGGTGCCCTTGATCTCGCTCGCCCCCTCAAGCGCCGCCTGCGCCGGACCGGCCAGTTGCGCGACGAGGTGGAGATGCCATGCGCTCACCGCACTGCGAGCGTGCGCCCCGGCAGGACGCAGCAGCGCCCGCAAGGTGGACTGGCGCAGGAGCCGGTAGTCGCGCCTCTGCCCCAGGAGGCCACTGAAGACGCGCTCATCCACGCCATAGCCCGCGATCCGGCGCACCAGTCCCCGGGCCTCGGGAAAGCCCTCGAACAGCCCCTGCCAGAACCCCTGGTCGTGCGCCCACAACCGTGCGCGCAGCGGCTCGAGTGCCGGATCGCGATGGGCCTGGATATAGATCTCGGCCATGACGATGGCCGAAACGCGTCCGTCCTGTGACACCTCGTCAAGGACCTGCGCGACGATGTCGGTCACGCTGGCAGGGTCCAGCTCGGGGCAAGGGGCCAGCTGCGCGCGCCACTGGTCACGCCGCGCGTCGATGATCTCGCATTCCCGCGCGACGACAGCCTCCAGCAGCGCGGCCTTGTCCCCGATCTGGTAGCGGATCTTGCCGACAGACATCGCCGCCTCTCTCGCAACGAGACGCAGACTGAAATGGTACAGCCCTTCGCGGGCCAGAACATTTCGTGCCGCATCAAGGATTTCGTCGCGATCCCGGGCCTTGGTCGAGGAACTTGTCATCGCGGTTACGGATAGTGCGATCCTGCGATTTTCCAAGCCGGGACTTTGCCTGTCCAGCTCCGATGGTGTCCGCCTTGACACGAGCGGCGGACGCAAGGCTGTGCGCAACGATTGACGCTGGCGCACGGTTTTCCTAAGCGCGGAGCATTATCAACCCACGGGGTGTCCTGGCGCTGTCAGGGCTGAGAGGCGGATCACGGCGCATTCCCGCGCAAAGTCTGCAAACCCGCGAACCTGATCCGGTTCATGCCGGCGGAGGAATAGGGACCATGCGACAACGCGCCGCACGTCACGCCACACGTACGTCTACCATCTTCACCGTTCTGGGCGCAGGCCTTGGCCTGGCCGCCCCCACCCTCGCCCATGCCGAGGAGGCCGCAGGCGAGGACCCCATCGTCGTCACCGCGCGCGGCCGCCCCGAGGCGCAGATCGCGGTCCCCGACACCATCACGGTCTACACGCAGGACGACATCGCCCGGCGCAAGCTGACCACGATAGACGACTTCATCGCCGCAACGCCGGGCGTGTTCCTGATCAACGATCAGGACCCGGGCACCAACATGATCTCGGTGCGCGGGGTATCGACCAACCGCAACCAGTCACCCTCCATTGCCTACGTCGTCAACGGGCTCGCGCTCGCCGATTCCGAGCTCTTCACCCTGCGCACCTACGATGTCGCGCGCGTCGAGATCCTGAAAGGGCCGCAGGGCGCGCTCTTCGGGCGCTCGGCCTCGGGCGGCGCGGTGGACATTGTCACAAACGATCCCTCCGACGAGGCGGGCGGCATGGCCTCGCTGGGCATCGGCAACGGCTTTACCTGGACCGCGGACGGTGTCGTCAACGCGCCCGTTTCCGAGCGCGTGCAACTGCGCCTGGCGGGCTCCTACCGCAATTCCGACGGCTTCATCCGCAACAGCTACCTCGACAGGAAGGTGGACGGCTTCACCAGCCGCAACCTGCGCCTCAAAGCCAAGATCCAGACCTCCGAGACAAGCACGCTCAACCTGCGCCTTGCCTGGGCCGACGAGGATGGCGGCGCGGCCTATATCTCGTCCGAGAATGTCACGGGGCGCAACGCCGGGCGCCTCTCCGGCGCGATCCTGACCGATCCGCAGGGCGACTTCGAGGGCCGCTTCGCGCGCAAGTGGTGGGGCGCGCAGGCGAGCTTCGCGCAGGACCTGGGCGATACGCTCCAGCTCACCTGGTCAGGCGGCTACGACAACTACCACAAGGATTTCACCGAAGAGCTCGACTTCCGCCACGATACGCCCGTCACACTGGACGGCGTGCCGCTCTTCCCGGACGGCATTCAGCCGATCTCGCAGCCGGTCGACATCGAGGCCTGGACCACCGAGCTGCGGCTGACCTCGCAAGGGAGCGGCCCGCTGCGCTGGCACGCAGGCGTGTTCTTCCAGCGCCTCGAACGTGACCGGACCGACGATCTGGGCCCGCTGCTGTTCGGCGCCGAGCCGCAGCGCGCCGAGACCCGGAGCAACCAGATCGGCCTCTTCGCGCAGGCCAGCTACGATGTCCTGCCCACGCTGGAAGCGACACTGGGGCTTCGCTACGACCGCGACCGGCGCAAGGAAGACACGGTCGGTACGGACACCACCACCACCACCGCCCGCCGCGCGCAGACCTTCGACAAGTGGCAGCCCAAGCTCTCGCTCGCCTGGCACCCCAGCAACGACTTCACCGCCTATGTGACGGGCAGCGTCGGCTTCAAGGCGGGCGGCTTCAACCCGCTTCCGGGCCCCTCGGACATCTGGACCGCGAACTTTGCCGCCGAAACCGTCAAGTCGCTGGAAGCGGGTATCAAGGGCCAGCTTGCCGAAGGGCACGTGCGCCTATCCCTCGCAGGCTTCGTGACGGATTACAGCAACTTCCAGAACACCGTGTTCCTGGGCAATTCGGTCGTGCTCTCGGTGCCCAAGGTCAATGTCCACGGGTTGGAAGCCGCCGCGCAGGCGGACCTGGGACAAGGCTTCCGCCTCGATGGGGGAGCAGCCTGGACGCACAGCCGCACCGGCACCTACATCACCCCCAACCCCACGCCGGAACCGGGCGAGCCCGCGCTGGTGGACCTCACCGGCAAGCGCACCCCCAACGCCCCCGACTGGACGCTGAACGGCGGGCTTGGCTGGGAGGGCGAGGCCGGGCCTGCCAGGCTCGACGCGCGCCTCAGCGTTGCCCACGTCTCGCGCGTGGACTTCGAGATCGACAACATCCTCCACACCCCCGGCTACGCCTCGGTGGACGGGCGGCTTGGCGTCGAGCTTGGTGCGTGGAACCTCGAAGTCTGGGCCAAGAACCTCTTCGACAAGCGCTGGGCGATTTCCGCCTTCGGCCAGCAGCAGTTGCCGCTGCTCCTCGGCCTTGGCCCCAACGGTCCGTTCGACAGCTTCACCATCAACACCGGCCGCCAGTTCGGCGTCGGCGCCACCCACCGTTTCTGAAGGAAGGCACCCCCATGAGCTTTTGCGACACGATCTGGCAGGACGTTGCCCCGCTGCGCCGTGCGATCCTGGACCAGCCCTTCCTCGCCGAGCTTGCTGACGGCTCGCTCGCACCGGAAAGCTTCCGGCACTACATGCTGCAGGACAGCCTGTACCTAGCCGAATATGCGCGCGCCTTGGCCATTGCCTCGGCCCGCGCGCCTACGGCCACCGCACGGCTGGAATTTTCCGACGGCGCCAAGGTCGCGGTGCAGGTGGAACAGGCGCTGCACCAGGCCTTCTTCGAAAAGTTCGGCGTCACGCCCGCAATGGCGCGCGAGGCCGAGCCCACCCCCGTATGCCTTGGCTACACCAGCTACCTCACCGGCCTTGCCGCAACGCGCAGCTACGAGGAACTGATCGCGGGCATCCTGCCCTGCTTCTGGGTCTACTGGGAGGTCGGCTGCGACATCAAGCCGCGCGCCGCCTCGCCCAACCCCTACGCGGCCTGGATCGACACGTATGCCGATCCCGCCTTCGGCGAGGCGACCGCGCGGGTGCGCGCGCTGGTGGACGAGGCCGCAGCCAATGCCACCCCGGCGATCCACGCCGCGATGGAAACGGCCTTCCGCAATGCCACCCGCTACGAGTGGATGTTCTGGGATTCGGCCTACCGGCGCGAGACCTGGCCGATCTGAGCCTCGCGCCCGATCGGCCAGACGTGTTGATGCACGGGAAAGGGCGCGCCTACCAGCTGACGCCGATCTTCCCGAAGTGGGCGCCGCTTTCCTCATAGCGGAAGGCCTCAGCCAGGTCCGCGAGCGCGAAGCTACGGTCGACATGGGGCTTGATCCCCATGACCTCGATGGCGCGCACGAAATCGACCTGCTCGCGCCGACTGCCGACGATGACGCCGTGCAGCCGCACCTGCTTGGCCATCAGGAGGGCGGTCGGCACCTCGCCGCCCGTACCGGTGAGCACGCCGATGAGGGTGACATTGCCGCCAATGCGCACCGCCTGAAGCGATTGGGCGAGGGTAGCAGGGCCGCCCACCTCGACCACGTGGTCAACGCCGCGCCCGCCTGTCCAGGCAAGGACCGCCTCGCCCCATTGCGGCTCGCTGCGGTAGTTGATCGTGTGGTCCGCGCCCATCGCACTCAGCTTTTCCAGCTTTGCATCGGAAGAGGAGGTGGCCACGACCCGGGCCCCCATTGCCTTGGCAATCTGCAAGGCCCAGATCGAAACGCCGCCCGTGCCCATGACCAGAACCGTGTCGCCCGCCTTGAGGCCCCCTTCGACAATCAGCGCACGCCATGCGGTGAGGCCCGCGGTGGTGATCGTGGCGGCTTCCACGAAGTCGAGCCCTTCGGGCATGTGCGTGAAGGCCGTCGCGGGGCGCACGACCAGTTCCTGCGCGAACCCGTCGATGCCGTCTCCGGGGACGCGCGCAAAGTCACCCACGGCGGGCGGCCCGTCCTGCCAGTCCGGGAAGAAGCACGAGACCACGCGGTCACCTTGCGCGAACGCGTCCACGCCCTCGCCCACCGCTTCGACGATGCCCGCACCATCGGCGAGAGGGATGCGCCCATCCTCGGCTGGCGTAGCGCCCGAACAGACGAGGTAGTCATGGTAGTTCAGCGATCCGCCATGCAGGCGCACGCGGATCTCGCCTGGGCCGGGCTGGCCGGGATCGGGAAGGTCGACGCATTCCAGCGTGTCGAGGCCAACGGGCGCCTTGATTTGAATGGCTTGCATGGATCGTTCTCCTGTTTCGCTTGCCCGATCAGGTAGGTATCGCAGCCTCGGCTTCAATGCGGGCACGATGGAGTGCCCCCACGCTTCGATGCGGCGCTGGCGCTCAGGCGCGCGCCCGGCTCCCCGGCGTAAAACCCGAGCCGGGCAGCTGCGCCGCGGCGGCAAGGGCATCGATCACGATGCGCAGGCGCGGCTGCTCATAGCGTGAGCTGGGCCAGACGAGGTGGATCGGCATCTCGGCCCCTGCACATTCCTCCAGCACCGGCACGAGCGCGCCGGCGGCAAGCTCCTTCTCGATCAGCCAGTCGGGCAGCTGGGCCAGCCCTTCCCCGGCCAGCGCGGCGGCGAGAATGGCCTCGCCGTCGCTGAATTCATGGCGGACCTTCACTTCCTGGGCCACCTCGCCCCCGGCCGTGTCCTTTAGGAGCCAGACCGGGCGCGGAACCCTGCGCCAGCCGATGATGCAATCGCGCTGGGTCAGCTCCTCAGGGCTCCTCGGCGCGCCATGGCGGGCCAGATAGTCCGGCGAGGCGCAGATCAGCAGACGCTGCGTGCCCAGCCGCCGTGCGGTCAGGTCCGCATCGTTGCCAAGCGCGCCAATGCGCACGGCCAGATCGATCCCCTCCTCGATGACGTTGGCCGTGCGCTCGGTGAACATGACCGAGAGGTCGAGATGGCGGTACTGCGCCGTGAGCTCCAGAAGGATCGGCATCACGTGCCTGCGCCCGAAGGCGGCGGGCAGGTTGAGGTGGAGCGTACCCACAGGCGTATCACGCCCCGAGGCCATCGCCAGCTCGGTCCCATCCAGATCGTCGAGGATCCGCTGGCACGCGTCGAGGTAGATCTGCCCTTCCCCCGTCAAGGTCAGCCGCCGCGTCGTGCGGTGCAGGAGCTTGGTTCCCAGTCGCGCCTCCAGCCGGGTAACGCTCTTGCCCACGGCCGAGCCGGTGACGCCCAGCTCGCGCGCGGCCGCCGCAAAGCTTCCGAGGCGCACAGTCGTGACGAACTCGGTCAATCCGGCAAAGCGATCCTGCACATCCATTCGGGAACTGTGGGATCGAGTGAATGGAATAGCAAGGGGATTATCCAACCCCAATTCCACTCTAGATAGGGCGCAACGCTTCGCCCCTTCCTCTCCCCCCGCACTTTTCAGGATACCCATGACCAAGCTTTTCGAGCCCTTCGACCTCTCCGGCCTCACGCTGCGCAACCGTGTCATCATGGCGCCGATGACCCGGGCCCGGGCGCTCGACACCGTGCCCGATGACCTCACTGTGGAGTACTACAGCCAGCGCGCGGGCGCGGGCCTCATCATCAGCGAAGGCGCGCCCGTTTCGCTGGAGGGCTGCGGCTACCTGTTCAATCCGGGGCTCTACACGGCCGAGCAGGCCGCAGGCTGGCGCCGCGTGACCGACGCGGTCCACGCCAAGGGCGGGCGCATGTTCGCCCAGCTCTGGCACGTGGGCCGGGTCTCGCACACCTCGATCCTGGGCGAAGGGCAATCGCCTGTCTCGTCCTCGGCCACCGTAGGTGAAAACGTATGGGCCTTCGGGCGCGACGAGGACGGCATCGCCAGGAGCCTGGCGGCGAGCCCGCCCCGCGCCTTGGAAACCGAGGAGGTCGTGCGCATCACGCAGGACTTCGTGCGCGCCGCACGCACCGCCATCGACGCCGGTTTCGACGGGGTCGAGCTGCACGGCGCCAACGGCTATCTCTTCGAACAGTTCGTCAACGGCGCGCTCAACCAGCGTGAGGACCGCTACGGCGGCTCGATCGAGAACCGCCTGCGCTTTCTGGTCGAGACGCTCGATGCGATCAGCGCCGAGATCGGCAGCAGCCGTGTCGGCATGCGCGTCTCCCCCTTCGGCCGCCTCTTCGGCATGGAACCCTACGAGGACGAGGCCGAGACCTGGGTCACGCTGGCGGGCGAGTTCGAGAAGCGCCGCCTCGCCTACGTCCACCTCAGCGACCAGCTGACGATCGGCGCGGAAAAGATGCCCGAGACCTTCGCGCGCGATTTCCGCACCACCTACACCGGCACGCTGATCGCGGCGGGCGGCTTCGAGAAGGACAGCGCCGAGGCGGCGCTGCAGTCGGGCGAGCTTGACCTCATCGCCTTTGGCCGCCCGTTTATCGCCAACCCCGACCTGGTCGAGCGCATGCGCGCAGGCCACCCGATCAAGCCCGCCGACCGCGCCACCTGGTACGGGGACCTCGGCGCACGTGGCTACACCGATTACCCCACCTGGACCGAAGAGGAGGCCGCCCAGAATGGCTGAACCACGCACCGATCACGAAGAGGCCAGTGACACCGCGTCGCTGCGCCTCAGTCTGCTGGACTACGCGCCGGTCGATGAAGGCCAGAGCCCCACAGATGCCTTTGGCGCCTCACTGCGGCTGGCCCAGCTGGCCGAGCAGGAAGGCTTCCACCGCTACTGGGTGTCCGAGCACCACGGCATCTCGGCGACCGCCAGCAACTCGCCCGAGATCCTGATGGCGCATGTTGCCTCGGGCACCTCGCGCATCCGCGTCGGCTCGGGCGGGGTGCTGCTCCCCAATTACGCCAGCCTCAAGATCGCGGAGAACTATCAGCTTCTCGAAGCCCTGTTCCCCGGCCGCATCGACCTGGGCTTTGGCCGCGCGCCGGGCGGGGACCAGCGTATCAGCGGCGCGCTCAACGACGAGAAGGCGCACCCGCTTCCCTACCCGCAGAAGGTGTCCGACCTGCTCGGCTTCGTGACGGGTTCGCATCCGGCCGGATCGCGCTATTCGGGGATGAAGGCGCGGCCCGAGACACAGGCCCCGCCCCAGCCTTTCGTGCTGGGGGCCTCGGGATCGACCGCACAGATCGCGGCCGAGGCGGGCCTTGGCTTCACCTTCGCGCACTTCATCAATCCCACGCGCCGGGGGGCAGATGCCAGCAAGGTCTATCGCGAGGCCTTCCGTCCCTCCCACTTTGCCCAGCGCCCGCAGGCCATCGTGGCGGTCTTCGTGGCCGTGGGCGATACCGAGGAGGCGGCGGCCGCGTATGCCGACGCGTTCCACCTGTGGCTCACCCACGCCGAGAGCCACACGCAGTTCGACCGCGTGCCCTCGCTGGAGACGAGTGCGGCCCACGTCTGGACGCAGCAGCAGCTCGCAATGCGCGCAGGCAACGAAGGCCGACTGATCTCGGGCACGGCCGCGCAGGTCCTCACCCAGCTGCGTGCCCTTGGCGAAGCCTATGGCACGAGCGAAGTCATGATCAACCTGATGATGCCGGGCGAGGCCGCGCGCAGCAACGCCATAAAGGCGCTGAGCGCCGCGCTGCGGGCGTAAGGGCCGCGCCACGCATTCATTCGATGAAGGAGGCCGACATGAACGCCGTCCCCACCTCCAAGCGCCATCACATCGCCCTCTCCCTCGCCCACCGGTGGTTCGCCTTCTTCGAGGCGCCCGGAGGCGACCTGAAGGCGCACCTGGCGATCTTCCATCCGCACGTGCGCCTGTCGGGCCACCGCGGGCAGCGCCTCTTCGCACAGGATCACGAGACCCTGCGCGCGTGGTTTGCTGCGGTTCCGGACGAAGTCAGCTCGCACCATATCCTCCACTCGGTCTACGAGGAGCTTGGCCCGGGCAGCGGACGCCTCGCGTTCCTTGTCGCCTACCAGGCGCCGGGCGCGGATGGCGCGGTGCATGGCTCGATCATCAGCTACGATACGCAGGTCGCGTTCGGCGGCGAGCCCCGGTTCCTGGCCCTCGACAAGACGCCGACGCTCCCGAACACCCGGCCCACCTTCGAGCCGTCCTGGGCGACCAACCGCGTGCTCGCGCGTCTTCACGCCGAGCTGGGCGGTCTTGGCGCGGCCGGTGACGCGAACGGTCAGGTCGTGCGCTCGGCCATGGGGGGCAACGTCCAGGCCCTGTCCGTCCTGACACGCGCCCCGGACGGCAGTTCCTCCTACGAAGCCCTGGCCTCCTGGATCGGCGGCACCCCGGCCACGCCATCATCGCTGCGCCTCGCCGTGTGCGACGATGTGCGCGCCCCTCTCCCGACAATCCAGCCCCTCAGGACCGCCTGAGCCCCACCGGAAGGTTCACAAAACCATGCACGACAAGATCCAGACGCTGCTCGACAAGGACGAGATCCGCGACTTGCGCATCCGCTACTCCCACCTTCTCGACGGCAACCGGATTGACGAGCTCGACACGGTGTTCGCCGAAGATGCCGTCGTCGAGGTGACGGTCGGCCGGATGGAAGCGCTGGATGCGATCAAGGCCGGACTGAAAGAGGCCTACGCCCTGTTCGACCGCGACGGGCGGGGCCACTACCCCTTCCTGCATCCCATCGCCAACCACCTGATCGAACTGACCGGCCCCGACACGGCGCAGGGGACCTGCTATCTGGTCGATTTCGAGACCGCCACCAAGGCCGATCCCAATCCCCTCCTGCTGCTGGGCCTCTACGCCGATGAATACCGGCGCATCGACGGCGCCTGGCGCATTACCCGCAGCCAATTGAAAGTCGTCTGGCCGACACCCGAAGCTCCCGAAGAGAGCAACGGCCCGGCGTAAACTCCGCCCCGATACCGGATCTCGCCCCCGCGCCTCCCCCCTCCCGACGAGGCCGAGACCGGTATCGGCTTTCTTCTCTGAACACGGCGCAAGCCCTGCCCCCACGAAAGCGGCGCGCAAGAACGTCCAAAATGTGCTACACTGCAAAGAAAACGGCCGGGCCGCAAAAATATCCATCGAGTAGTTATCGTTAGAACTGCCTTGGGAGATATTGCGCGATGCCAGATGCAGCCAGGCAAAGCGGCGGATGCCCCTTCATGGCCCGCCACGACCAGACCCCCGAGTTGGTTTCGGGCGATCCGCTCGCACACATCAACGCCGGAAACTTCGCACGCGCCATCGCGATCTACCGCGCCCGGGACACAGACGGCACGTTGTCGGCCGAAGACTGCGCTCTGGCCGCCCACGCGCTGCGCAACACCGGGGAATTTGGCCAGGCGGCGGACTGGTTGCAGAAGGCGATAGGCCTTGCTCCCGAGCATCGCTTCGCCGCATCCTGGCACGCCCAGGTCGAGGCCAACCGGATAGATGAACGCAGCGGCGCCGGGATCCTGCGGCCAAACACGCTGAGCGAAAGCTACCTGCGCGCCAATCCCGAAGACACCTATCGCGACAATCCGGCAAGCTGGGTCCTGTGCACCGACTTCCAGCGCCCGGGCGACTACATCCCGCCGCAATCGGTGCGCGACAAGCTGCGCAACTTCAAGGATTCGCTGGTCTCCCTCGCGCTCGGACCGATCGGGAAACTGGCCAACAGCGGGGCCACGCCCGGCAATGCGGGACGCTGGACCCAGCGCCGGTTTGGCATCTTCCGTCTGGCCGCGCTGGGCGCCGCGCGCACCTGGATGGCCAGGCGCGAGCGCGATCCCGATGGCGAGCATCACGATATCGTCGGGCAGCTGGCACGGCGCAAGGACCTGCCCAAGTGGGCCGATTCCGGCTTCACCCCCGACGGCGCCCATGTCTCGGACCAGTTCGGCCCCGGCGAGGGGCGCGTGGGCCAGTCCTTCGTCGACCATGGCATGCCCGAGAACTACCGCCCCCAGGACCGTTCGCACGATGCCAACCTGCCCAGCGAGGCCGCCGTGGCCAAGGCCTTCGGCTATCGCAATGGCACGACGCACGAGGCCATGACCGCCAGCTTCCATGCCGCCGCCCACCTCCAGCAGCTTGTCCACGATGTGGCCCAGACCGCACCGGACAACCAGCGCAAGCACGCCATTCCCGTCGATCCCGACAGCGAACTGGCCGCGCTGGGCGTGACCCATAACTGGAGCCGGGCCGATGCGCCCAACGTCTTGCGCCCCGATGGCGAGGGCATGCACGGCACCACCGTGTGGTGGGACATGAGCCACATCTACGGCAGCGACATCGAGACGCTGGCCGCGATCCGCTCGTTTCCGGACGGCGGCAAGGTGCCCGGTGGCAAGATCTACCTCGAAGGCATGGACGCAGACGGGAATGGGGGCCTGTTCCTTCCCACCCGCGAGGTCGAAGCCGGCGAGGAGGGACGCGTGCGCCACCAGATCCTGACCGGGTTCGGACGGAACATGACCGCCCCGCTCGAAGCCGAGCACACGCTCTATGCGCGCCACCACAACTGGGTCGCCGATATCCTGAAGGAGCGCTACCCGGACTGGTCGGACAACCAGATCTTCCAGATCGCGCGGCGCGTGGTGACGATGACCTACGCCAAGATCCACACCGGCACCTGGACACACACGCTGTTTGCCAACGAGGCGGTGGTGAATGGCCTCAACGCCAACCTGTTCGGCCGCGCCGAGCGCAAGCTCGCGCACTTCGACAAGAAGATCTACCGCCCCGAACAGGGCACCGACCCCATCGCGCACGGCATCGCAGCGGGCAAGGTCGACAAGGACAAGCCCGAGATCAAGGGCAACTTCTTCAGCAAGGCCTATCGCTTCGGCCACCAGATCTGGGTCGACCAACTCCACTGCCCGCCCATCGGCGCGAAGCCCGATGCGGGCACGCGCAGCGTCAACATGAAGGAGCTGCGCGAGCTCGACGGGCACGAGTTCCTGCGCCGCGAAGGCCTGGGCGCGGTCTACTACTACATGATGCACACGAGGCTGGGCGCACCCGTTGCGGGCAACACCGCCGACTTCTTCCGCGACATGGCCAGCGAAGAGGGTGTGATGAACATGCTCGAGCAGGAAATCCGCAAGGACCGGCGGCGCGGCACCCCCTCCTGGACCGACTACCAGAAGGCCCACAACATCCCGCCGAGCGAAACCTGGGAGCACCTTTTCCTCGATCCCGAAAGTCCGCAATCGCAGGCCACCATCGCCACCTTGAAAGCGCTCTATCCCGATGGGATCACGACGCTCGACGCGGTGATCGGGCTCACGCTCAACGAACACCGGCCCGAGGGCCTTGCCATTACCAACGAGGGCTTCCAGACCTTCGTGCAGGAAGCGACCAGCCGCATCCGCAAGAACCCCTACCTCACCGAGAAATGGCGCCCTGACGAAGTCAGTTGGACTGCGATCAACCTTGTCGAGGCGATCGACAAGGAGAAGCTGCTCTACCTCCACTGCCCCGAACTGCGCGACTGGCTGCTGAACCGCGAGACCGTGAACAGCTACGAATATGCAGGCACGAACCCGCGCGACAATCCTGAAGAGCACCCCCTCGAGAGCACCGGCATCATCGTCTGGGGCGCGCAGAACATGCGCGACTTTGGCCTCGGCGATGCCTGGAAGGACACCCATTTCCACGCAGGCGTTCCCAACGACATGCTGCGGATCGAACATGGCAAAGAGACCTATGTCGTCGATCTCACCGACAATCAGGTGCTCGCCGATTTCGAAGGCGAGGGCCGCGTCCATGGCCGCGATGTCCTGTTCGAGGATCCGCCCGGCGTCACGCGGCGCGAACTGCTCGCAGCCGCAAAGGCGATCCGGGATACAGCACGGTATCCCTGGCCGGGCTACGAGGCCCCGGGATACCCCGGCTTCGTCAGCGGCTGGCAGCTCAGCCAGGACGAAGTCGACACGCTCAAGCGCTACAAGGGCGACCCTGAAAGGCGCGGCGTGCAGGCGCGCCTGACCGATCTGGAAAAGCACCTCATCCCCTTCAACCTCTCCGGCAAGAGCCCGACCATCGGCTTTTCACAGAACCTGCGCGGCTGGCGCACACTCGAGAAGAGCGGCGCGCGGGCGCTGTTCCTCACCCTCGGCTCGATCTTCACGTTCGGCGGCCTCTGGAACTTCGTGACCGGGCGCGGCATCCCGATGGACGCCATGGCCCGGCGGCGGCCCGCACAGCGTACCGGGATCTTCGATGCTCAGGGCATGATCGACGAGACCCGGCTGGCCGAATACCTTGCCGATCTGCGCGCAATGGCCGGGGAGAGCGAAACGGGCGCAATCCCCGAAGCCGAGTTCATGGCGATGCTCGAAGCGAAAGGCGCCCTCGACAGCCTGACCCGCAAGCAGTGGGGCTCCTACTTCCGCCTGCTCGAACGCGCCGGGCGCGCGCAGGCGATCACGCCCAAAGACTTCGAGGGGCTCTACCGCAACACGCTGATCCCACAGATGTTCGAGAAGCTGGAGCGCGCATAAAACCGCTTGCGCCCCGGTGGCATCGGATCAATCGAAGCGCTCGTCCCCCGTGGGTTCGATGTGCGCGACCGCGTTGTTGGCCTGCCGAAAACGCGCCAGCTCGGAATAGATCCGGCGCCGCGCGCGGTTGAGATTGCCCAGCGGACGGTGCGCGGCGATGCAATGCCAGGGGTTGTAGGAAAGGTTGCGCGCAAAGGCCATTTGCGCCGGTGTATCGAAGACCTGCCGGGGAATACGCAAGGTGGCCACCGGCACCCGGGGGGAGAGTTTCTCCAGCCACAGGATCCCTGCGTGTTCGATCGGCATGCGGCGCGCGTCGGTCTGCACCTGTACGGTCATGGTGAAGGCGACATCCTGGCGCGCCAGGGTGCGGGCCATGTTCTCACGCAGATAGTGGTCCGAGGGGCGACGTGGCAGCCCCTCGACTTTCATGTCCACCTTACCTTCGGGGAAGAAAGCGTACTGCATCGCCGTCCCCTCCCCCAGAAGATAGGGCACGCAGCTGTAATAGGCCGTCCCCAGCGGATTGCCCTGCGTCCGGCTCCAGAGCCCCTGCATCAGGAGGTCGAGCACGTGCGGACGCGGCCCCAGGAAGTACCACAGGGGCAGCTCACGCAGGCTCCAGACCTGCAGGCAGACGTTCTCGCGCAGCGTGGGCGTCGTGAAGGTCGGACAGCTGATGCCGGTGAAGTCCTGCGTGAAGCGCTCGTCCTCCATCAGCTTGGGGCCGGGCACGTCCATCAGCTTCACGCCGATGCTCAGCACGCCGACATCGTCGATATCGGGCGGGGTGTGCGGGCCCGGTCCACCCAGCCGCACCCAGGCCGGGTAGCTGCGCGCAGCAGCGAAGATCCCCTTTCGCAAGGGCTCGGGCAGATCGGCATGCACCACCAGCTCGCCGCGCACCACGCCATGCGTCTTGGTGTTGCCGCCGCGCTCCATCTCCTCGGGCGCAAAATCCTGCGCCATGTGCTGGCGCATGTGCGTGATGACCTGCTCCAGCAGGCGCTCTTCGTCGGGGCCGACACGCTCTTGCGCCAGCGCCAGATCATCGCCCCGGTACCACAGCAAGGCCAGCTTCTGGACCAGGGCCGTGCCCGGCCGCTGCAGCAATCCATCGAGCGCCGGGCGCAGCCACGGATCAATCCGCCTCTCGGCACGCAGCGAATATTCCAGGACATTGTGTAGCCATCGCAAAGTCACGGCAGCTCCCCCCGAACCATGCCCGGGCATGATCAATTGTACACATTAGAGAAACGTGGCACTTTTGTCATCACACATCGATGTCGAGTCGGCCCGTAGAGACCCCAGTGCTCTTTGCCGGGGATCACATATCCAGGAACGACTTGCGTTTCGGGGAGGCAAGATCATGACCCTGACTGTCGCGGACCTGCTCACCAAGACCGGCGAGGAACTCGACGCGCTGTTCGCCGCGGCCCCGCGCGGCGACATTCCCGATGGCGAGACCAAGGGCACGGCCATCATCGCGGCTGGAACATCCTACAGCGACGAGGTTGCGAAACTGGTCGAACTCTTCGCCTGGCAGGGCAAGGTCTTCGATGCCGAGCACGGCTTCCTGCGCAACTACATCCTGCCCTTCGGGATCAAGGCCATCGTTGCCAAGGTCTATTACGGGCAAAGCTGGATGGACCAGAAGGACTGCATCGTCATCGACTATTCGGAAACCTCGCTGGTGGCCGCCCGCGTGCGTGACGAAATCCGTCTGGTCGCGCCCGGCCTCTTCCTCGGCAAGGTCTACTGGGGCGACAAGGCGCTGATCCACTTCGCGCTCGAGGTCTAGGCCCGTGGCGCGCCAGTCGCTGCTTGCCGTGGCCGCCCCCGTACGCGATCACGCGATCCCGGAGCTGGAGGCTCTGCTGCGCACGATGACCCGCGCACCCGAGGCCCCAGGACAAGCCGATCCGGACAACCCCATCATCCCTTTCGGCCAGATCGAGGGGCTCCATTTCCTGCGCTTCGTCCTCCTGGAGGACCCCTCGCTT
Organism: Novosphingobium mangrovi; assembly: GCF_022818885.1. Taxonomy (NCBI): domain Bacteria; kingdom Pseudomonadati; phylum Pseudomonadota; class Alphaproteobacteria; order Sphingomonadales; family Sphingomonadaceae; genus Novosphingobium; species Novosphingobium mangrovi. The sequence continues at coordinate 79,029 of NZ_JALHAT010000020.1, forward strand.
CCCGATCGCGCGGCCTATCCCCGGCTTCCGGCCTACGAACCGACCCGGCTCATGCTGATGGTCGACGGCGACGGGTCGCCCCAGGACCTGCTGCAACGTCTGCTGGCCACGGCCAGCGAGGGCCTCGTGCGGGTCTTCATCCATTGCGATGCCACGGTCACCGGCACGAACATTGCCACATGGATGGATCGCCACCGGGTGAGGTCGGCCGCGAACTACGTCAACTGGCCCGGGCGCAGCGCGCGGCAG